>JAKPAR010000260.1 GCA_029779375.1 Bacillota bacterium
TTTTTTCTCATATAAAAGGGCATGTGAAATGGGAGAGGATATATTTGGGGATTTACCTGATTTGCTCATATTTGGTCAAGGCAAAAAGATAATAAATAGCTTTTCTTTTATAAAAGAGCTGACTTCTCCTTTGAAACTAGAAATACTGTATTTTGGGGATATTGATCCTGAAGGATTTATGATATATAGAAGTTTTAAAGAAAGATATAAAGATTTAAATATAAATTTGCAAATTAAAGCCTATGTGCAACTTTTAAAAATTGGAAACAGAAAGTATCCTTGCGTTGGTCAAAGGAAAAATATCCGAGATTTAAATTTTGTACTAGATGAATTTCATGCTCATTTTTTGGATGAGTATGGGGAAATGCTAAAAAATTTATGGAATGAAGATAGAAGAATTCCCCAAGAACTCATAAATTATGAATACATATTGAAAGGTGATAGATGATATGTCAATTGAAAAAGGGTTTTTTGATAGAATGAAAAAAATTGAAGTTATGAGGATGTTGGGGACAGGCATGGACGTAGGAGAACTCAATGAGTTTTCTCATGAGATATGTTTTCTTTTACTACTCAATATATTTAAGAGAGAATTAACTGAAAACCCAAATAGAAGTAGAACTGATATGATTCATATTGTAGAAGATATATTGAGGGATATGAAAATAGATACTTCAAAAGAAAATATTGAGAGAATTGTAGATGGTACCTTGTGGTATAGGGATCCAAACAAACAAGAATATTTTAGTTCAACTATTTACAATGAACAAAGTGGAAGTAGAGAAGAATATGTATTTAGATATTTAAAAATAGATAGAGAACACAGTAATTGGGAAGATGGTGGCCCTACTGTGTATATGCTGTCTTCAGAATCTCAGGAAATGATTTTTATAACAAGAGAGATACTGGAGGAGTTTGGATTTGATGTAGAGCAGTTCTATACCCTTCAACTCATAAAGACGGGAAATTTCACCAAGGCTCAAAGTAGCGTAGACAATCTTATAGCTAGAGTCAGAACTCTCATACGAAGGGAAAAAGAATATAAGCAAGATATGATAAGAGATCCTCAAACTATGTTTTTTGATAGAAAGAGAAATGCGAGAAAGACAGAAGAGATAAAAAGGCAATTTGAAGATGAACAAAAAGTATTTGATGAGATGTTTTCTTGGAAGGGCAGATATGATTCTCTTCCTGATGAAAAAAAGTATGAGGCTAAACTAATGTTTGAAAATTTAGAAACAGCTAGAGTGCTTCATGACAATTTAGCTAAAATAGTCATGGAAAACATAGCTTATGAGATGGAAGTTAGAGTCAAATATCCAGAAAGTTTTTGGAAGAGTTCAAATGTAAGTTTTAAAAAAGATATTTGGAAAAATATTTTAGTGAAAAATGGACTTGAAAATTTTGAACAGTTGGAATATATTCTGTCGCCGCTTTTTTCTCCAAAGCTTGATTTTATATTTCCATTAGAATGGGCTTGGAATGAGCAAATGGTTAAAAATTATTTTCAAGATGTGATAGAGGATGAAGAAGAAGAGGAAGAAGAAATTTATTTTACAGAAGAAACCGATTGGGAGCAAATAGTGGAATTGTGGAAATTTATATTTGATTTGCTTCTTCAAAGGGGAGAGTTTTCTATAGGGGAGTTAAATAAAATAAGTGATGAAGAAAAAGAAAAGTGGTTAAGTCAAAGAGAGAATATTGAACTTTTCATGATGTTTGTCATATCTGAAGTGGTTTTGGTTGAAAATTTTGAGGGAATAGATGAGAGATTGAAACTTTTTAGTTTGCTATGTGAAAGTGATGAAAAGTACAAAGCTCTCTATGGGAAGAGGATAAAGAGTGTTGTTGAAATAGATAAATCTCCACTTTTGTGGAGTGAAGTATATATATCACCTTATACAATATATGTGGAGGAAAATTGAAATGAGCTATTCAAATGAAAATATACAAAAGGCTTCTCAAGTTTTTTTCTATCTTTTGAAGAACAAAATAGTACCTATAAACGATACTTTTGGAAATGAGTATATTGAAAATCTTGAAGTAAGAGAAATTGTCAAGACCATGGCAGATGAGGCTGGACTTTTAGTTTTTCATATTGGGGGAAATGTGCATTTAGTTAGTAATCCTGACAATTCTATTTTTGCTACTTCTTATACTCATATGAAAGAAAAGTATAAGGGACTCAAAAAGAAAAAATATTTTTATCTTGCAAATATTATTATATGTATATTTTTATCAGAAGTTGACAAAGAAAAGTTTGTAAGAATTAGGGTAGAAGAAGAAGGTATTTCCTATTATAAATTGGAGGATATCATCACCAAAACTATTGAATCTTGGAAAAAGCGAAATGATGAAGAGGAAAATTTTTCAAAAGATTGGGCTTTAGCTATTGATGATATATATACTTTGTGGACGTTGGAACTTTCTCATTCAAAGCCATCAAATAGTGAAGAACTTCCATTTAGCAAATCTATAGATACAAGACTTGGATTTATTCATGAAGCTTTAAAACCTTTAAAAGATGAAGGACTTATTGTAGATATGCTAAAAGAATCTAGGATAATACCTAAAGATGAGCTTTATGAAAGGCTTAATTATTTATATCACAGTCAAGAGAGGTATGAGGAAATCATGGGTCTTATAGAGGATACAAAGGAGGGTTTTTAATATGCCAAGAATTTCTAAAATTAGGCTTGTAGGCTGCAAATATGATGGATTTAAAAAGGAGCATGAAAATTCTATATTTGATTTGACCAAAGATGGAAGCCCAGATCACACTCTTTTTACTTTGAAGAATGGTGGGGGAAAAGGTGTCATGATGCAGCTTATATTTCAAATAATGCTACCTGAAACTCGATGGGGGAAAAACAATGGAAACAAAATAAGCTCTATGTTTTATGATCAAAAGGGCAGATTAAATCCCTACACATTCCATGTATTATTGGAATGGAAATTAGATACGAATAGAGAAAAATATCTTATTACGGGAATATGTATGAAAGCCTATAGGAAAAATGTAGGGAAAAATGAAGATGATGATGAGAAGATAGGTTTAAACTATTTTCTATATACTTATGAGCATGAAAACAATGGATTTTATACTTTGGAAAATATACCTGTTTATGATAGAGACAATGAAAAGGCTGTAGAAATGGAAGTGTTTGAAAAGTTCATAGAAGACAATAGAAGGGATTTTGTGAAATATTCTCAAAGCAGTGCAAAAAGGCTTGATTCAAATTTTTATGAATATATGAAGAGATGGGGAATTTATAGATCTGAATGGGAAATTTTAAAGGTTATAAACAAAGTAGAAGGAGGAGTAGGGGATTATTTTCAAAAGGCTACAGACAACAAGGCGATTTTTGACAATCTCATACTTCCGGCCATATCTGAGAATATGAAGAATTATGAATATGAAGGTGATGGTCTTAAGGAAATGTTTAAGAGCAATCTTTATATAACGAGAAATTTGCCTATACTGCTGAAACGAGAAGGAGATTTTAGGGAACTTTCTATAGCTATAAATCCTTTGATTAGGAATGCAGAGATAGGTTCAAAATTTTTAGACATAAAGGAAAGATGTATTGCTGATGGAAATGATCTATATTTTATTTTGAAGGATGAAGAAAAAAATGCAGAAAAGAATATTGAAAAGTGGGAAAGTGAAATAATAAAAAGCAAAGAAAAACAAGAGGAACTATTATTTCAAAGAGAAAATTTAGAATATGCTGAAGTCAATAGAGAAATAGAAAAAATTGAAGAAAAGAATAAAGTACTAGATGTAAGTATAGCTGAAGCAAAAGAAAAAATAGCTGATGAGAAGCATTTAGAGAAACTATATGAAATAAACAAGATATTGACTGAAGTAAATGAAATTGAGCTTTTACTTAAAGAAAAGACAGCTGAAAGGCAAAGGCTTATAGATAGTTTAGAATTAGATGATACCAAGAAGAGATTGGAAGAACTAGATTTAGAAATAAAAGATAAATGGGAAGGTTTGAAGGTTAAATGGGAAGATGTTTCAAATAAGTATTATGGCTATGACAATTATCTTAATAGAGAAATCGAAAATATATATACTCAAAAATCCAAGATGAAAGAAGTAGAAAAAGGGATAGAAATAGAAATAAATAAATTTTCTTTAAGAAAGGAAGAAAATCAAAGGGAATACGGAAGACTTTCAAATATATTCGATCCTTTCAGTATGAGTTTTCCAGAAAAACTTTTAGATGATATAAAAAGTAGATGTGAAAACGAAATGAAAAAAGTAGAAAGGCTTGAGATTGAAATTGAAGAAAAAAGAAAAAATAAAAATCAATTGGAAATTGAAAAAAATAAAATTGAGATAGAAAAGAAAAATGAAAAAGGAAAGATAAAAGAGCTTAAAAAAGAGTTTGATATTGTAGAGAAGATAGAAATGGATTTAAAAAAGAGAATATGCTGGGAACTTGGTATTGATGATGTAAAAGAAGATATATCTTCTTCTTGGATTGATGAAAAACTATATAGTTTGGAATTAGTTTTGAGTGAAAAGGAAAATAAAATAGAAGAATTCAAGAAAAATCTTTGGGAAAGCAATATAGATAAATCTTTAAATAAAGATAGGGAGTATTGGATACCCAACAAAGACATATTGGATTTAAAAGAGAGAATTATATCTGTTGGTATAAATGTTCAAACAGGTATGGAATTTTTAAATGGAATGAAGAAAGAAGAAATACAAGAAATACTTAAAGCTAATCCTTCTTTCATATATGGATTGGTCATTGGAAATGAAGAAGATTGGAAGATAATAGAAAAGACTATTGATAGAGATTTTTTAGTACGCAATTTAGTTCCTATATACTTAAGGACAAATATGGGAAATCATGAAAAAGAGTTCAATACAGTAGACAACAAGGGTTTTGATTTTATTTATAGTGAAAAATATATTGAATGGATTGACAATATAGACAGGGAATACAATAGCATAGAAGAAATCATAGATAGTTTTAAAGAAAGAGTTGGGGAAATTAACAATTTAATTGGGGATATAAAAAATTGGAAATTTGGCAAAAATTCTATTGAAATTCAAAGTGAAATTGATAATCATAAATCTCTAAGTGAAGAACTGGAAAGAAAAGAAGGTAAGTTAAAAGTTCAATTGTATGAGGAAGAAAAGTTAATAAGCACAATGACTAGTGAATTTAAGAATTCTAAAAATGAAGTGGAAAAATATAAAGACAATTTAGCTGAGTTGAAAAAGTATGTAGAAGCAAATGCAATTGTCTTGAAAGAAGAGAAAATTTACAATGAGAATTTAGAAAAGCTTGAAGATGTAAGGCAAAAAATTAAGAGTGCAGAAAAAGACATGGAATTCAAAAAAAGTATGAGAGAATCCAACAATTTAGAATATGAAAAATGGAAAATTGAAATTGAAAATAAACTTGAAAGTATAAAAAAGGCAATACCTGAAGCTAAAGTTTGTTTCAATCAAATCAAAGATTTAGAAATAGCTTCTATGCCTATCTATGAAATATGGGAAGGAGATATATTTGTAGATTTAAGAGAGAGAAGTGCATTGGCAGAGGATATTGAAAAGAGAAATGGTGAAATAAAATTTATTCAAAAAGATATAGACCATTTCCTTGAGAAAATCGAAGTTCGTAGAAAAGATTTAGAAAAAATAGATGTGCTTTGGGAAAAATATGAGAGTTTGAAATTATCCTTAAATGAAATAGTCATTAGGCTTGAAGAAGTAAAGAAGAATTTAAAAGCTCATGAATATGAATACAATAGTTTAAAATCTGAAAAGGATAGACTAGTTGGAAGTTTAGAAGAAAAGCAAAAAAACTTTATAAAGCTTGGAAAGAGAATACAGAAGAATTTTGGTAGGGCTCCTCAAATTTGGGCAGATTTAGACCTTTTAGAAAAGAGCATGTATATAGAAAAAGAATATAAAGAGAATAAGGAATATTTAGTTCAGGCAGAAAAAATATTGGAAGAGAGAAAAAAATACAAAAATCAAATACGGGAATTCATTTTGCAGCTTGATGGATATAAGGAAATAGATTTTCACAAGGGAAAGATCAACAAGATATTAAAGGAAAAATTCATAAACAATTCACAGATAGAAGTAGAAGAGTGGATCAGAAGATACAAAAAGAGTGAGGATGATTTGAGTAGAGAAATTGAAAAAGGAGAGGAATATTTAAAGACTTTTAAGGAAATTGTTGAAACTAAAGTTTATGATGAGGTTCTAAAGGCAAGGATACTAAATGAAATGCAGAAAGTAGGTATAAGCAAATTTAAAGCAAATTTAGAGTCTTTTGGAAGCATGAAAAACTATTTTCAAATAGAACTAAATACCCTTTCAAGTGACAAAGAAAAGGCAGAACAGGCAAGAAATCAATGGACCACAAGAGCTTCAAAGAGAGTTTTGAAGATAGTAGAATCATTGAGAGAAATGGTTTCGGGAATGGTATATATAAATGAAAATGAGTATTCATTTCCTCTTGTGAAGCTTAAAGGAGAAGAAAGGCTTCCCAAAGAGGAAGAAGATGTATTGTTTTTGTTGAAAGAATATTTTGTGGAAGCTATAGAAAAAGTGTTTAGCGAAAATGAAAATATTGAGGATATTGATGACAAAAAACTTGAGGAAATAATGAGCGATAAAGTCATATTTTCCAAAGCCCTTCAAGGAAGATATCCAATACTTATGGTATACAAGATGACAGAGAAAAATGAATTCAAATATAAAAAGCCAAGGGACTACTACTATACTACCTGGGAAGCTATCAACAAAGGAGAAGGAGATATGCCAGAAGGAAGTGGTGGCCAGACCCTTTCCATAAATACTTTTGTCATAATGATGCTTATGAACTACAAAAAAAGGCATATCGGAAATGAAAATCCTTGGACTGTTTTAGTTCTTGACAATCCATTTGGGAAGGCCTCGGCTAAACATATATTGGACCCAGTGTTTGAAATTGCCGATAAATTGAACTTTCAAATAATAGCTTTTGCTGCTCCGGAAATCATAAAAGTAGAGATAAGCGAGAGATTTCCTGTATTTTGGGAGCTTAGAATTGGTCATGATGAAAAAGAAGGACTTATCACAGGAAAGGTAATGCATGGAGGAAGAAAAATGTAATGAATTATAAGATGAGAAAAAAATCGACACTGGGGAGGTGCCGATTCTTTCTCTTTACCAAAAGTATAAAAACCAATATTAGGGATATTTAAAAGCTATAACTCCAAAATAATATTCCAATCAATACTAGAAGAAATGGACTAAAAACCAAGAGGGCTGAAAGAAATAAAGCCAGCATATCATTTTTTTCCAATTTAATATGTTCTTCTTCTATATTAAATTCTAGTTTGCTTTTTTCTTTGAGCCAATCTATAGTAGCATTTAATTTTTTTTGAAAAATCATACTGCATCAAGACCTTTCTGCTTTTTCTTTTCTATATTGAGTTTATGATGGCAAGCTACAAAATGTCCAGGACGAGCCTCTTCCCATTCTGGTACAACCATTTTACATATATCAGTAGCATATTTACAACGAGTATGAAATTTACATCCAGAAGGTGGTTTAATAGGGCTTGGAACATCACCTTCAAGAATTTGAATTTCTCTATCGTCATCAACATCAGTAGTAGGTATTGCCAAAAGAAGTGCTTCAGTATATGGATGCATAGGGTGTTCATAAAGTTCTTCAGTTTCTGCCAGTTCTATGATATTGCCAACATACATAACTCCCACTCTATCACTTATATATTTAATGACACTTAAATCATGAGAAATAAATAAATAAGTCAAGTTTTCCTGTTTCTTTAAATCTAGCAACAGATTCAATATTTGAGATTGAATAGATACATCCAGTGCAGATACAGCTTCATCACACACAATAAATTTTGGATTTAATGCTATAGAACGAGCTATTCCTATACGTTGCCTTTGCCCTCCAGAAAATTGATGAGGATAGCGATGAACAAAATAAGGGGCTAATCCACAATTGTCCATAGTTTTTAAAATATAATTCTGTACATTTTTGTCCTTTTTTGCAAATATCTTATGAGAATACAAGCCTTCAGATATTATCTGTCCTACAGTAAGCCTTGGATTCAAAGAAGAATAAGGGTCTTGAAATATAAGTTGTAAGTCCTTTCTAAGAAGTCTCATTTCTTCTTCGGTTAATTTAGCAAGGTTAATACCTTTATCTCTATAGGCTTCGTGCTTTTCAAAATCTGGATGATCTCTATATTTATCTAACATTTTTTGAATATCTGTGTTGATACTATTTAAAGCTTTTTCAATTTTAGCAAGTTCATTTTCCATATTTTTAATTGTAGCTAAATACTTGTTAGTTTCATTTTCAATATCTTTTTGAGATTTGCCTTGCTCTTTCAACAAA
Organism: Bacillota bacterium; assembly: GCA_029779375.1. Lineage (GTDB taxonomy): Bacteria > Bacillota > Clostridia > Tissierellales > Sporanaerobacteraceae > Sporanaerobacter. Next base: position 8,400 of record JAKPAR010000260.1, read on the forward strand.
GATTTAGCTGCTTCCATTTCTATTCTTGTTTCATTTATTTTATTTTTAAGTTTTCGTGTTTCTATAGCATAATTGTGCTGTTTCATTAAAATATCCGATACAGGATTTAAATCTTCAGCTACCATAAATCCTCCAATCAATTGAGCTAAATCAAGATATAAAAGTCTAGCCTCTTTTTCAGCTAAACGAAGTTTTTCTAAAGTACGATATTTTTCAGGACCTTCTTCTAAACTATCATATATTTTTTGAATATCCTTTTGCTTTTTTTCTAATTCTCTCAACTTATGACGTTGTGAAGACAAATTCTTCAAGGTATCTAATACATATTTTGGTGCAAAATCATCAATATCCCTACCATAATATATAGTTCGACCATCAGTTTGGTCGTACAATTGCAAAAGAGTTCTGCCCAATGTAGATTTTCCGCATCCGCTTTCTCCTACTAGGCCCAAGGTTTCACCTTCATAGATATCTAGAGTAATGTCTTCATTAGCTTTTACATACAATTGCTCAGAATTAAATACAGATTTTTTCTTTAGAGGAAAATATTTTTTCAAATTTTCCACACGAATTAATACTTTTTTATCTTTCTTATTTTCAAGCATTAGCTCTCACCTCTTTCTGTGGATAAAAGCAACGGATTAGATGTTCTTTTTCTACTTCTATCAAATCAGGTTCTTCTTTTTCACATCTGACCGTAGCATATTTGCATCTAGGAGCAAATTTACAACCTACAGGCAATTTTAAAGGATGAGGGACTGCTCCTGGAATTGCATCTAAACGAACTCCCGGAGGAGTATCTAATCTAGGAATTGATGTCAACAATCCTTCAGTATATGGATGAGAGTAAGAGGTATTCTTTCCAAATATAGTTCTTACAGGTGCGTTTTCCACTACTTGACCACAGTACATTACAGCCACATCATCAGCCATTTTATTTATAACACCTAGATCATGAGTAATAAATAAAATAGAAGTATCAATTTTAGATTTCAATTCATTCATCAATTTCAAAATTTGTGCTTGAATAGTTACATCCAGTGCAGTTGTAGGTTCATCTGCAATCAGAAGTTTTGGAACACATGCAAGAGCCATAGCTATCATAACTCTTTGTCTCATGCCCCCTGAAAGTTGATGAGGATACTGTTTAGCAACATCTTCTGGATTTGGTATTTTAACCATATGAAGCATTTCAACTACTTTTTTAGCTGCTTCTTGTTTATTCATTGCTTGGTGAATCATAAGAGGTTCGGATATTTGTTTTTCAACAGTAAATACAGGATTTAAAGATGTCATAGGTTCTTGAAAAATAACAGAGATATCATTTCCCCTTATTCCTGTCATTTCATCCATAGGAACGTCTACTAGATTTTTTCCATCAAACCAAATTTCACCACTAGCTATATATCCATTTCCATCTAAAAGCTTTATAATGCTCATTGCTGAAACACTTTTTCCACAACCACTTTCACCTACAAGGCCAAGGGTCTTGCCAGCTTCAATACTATAAGAAACATCGTTTACTGCCTTTACGATGCCTTTTTTTGTTGTAAAATAAGTATGCAAATTCTTAACTTCTAACAAAGCCATTTAATTTTCCCCCTAACGTTCTTGAGATTTTGGATCAATTGCATCTCGTAAGCCATCGCCTATTGAGTTAATAGAAACTACACTTATACTCAATACAATAGAAGCAAAAACCCATCTCCACCAATAATTTTGAATAACTATACTATTATTTGCTCCATACAACATATTGCCCCAGGTTGGTAGAGGAGCTTGCACGCCAAATCCTAAATAAGATAAAGTGGCTTCAGTCAACATACTACTTGCAAAAGATAATGTAGCCGAGACAATAATTACTGATATCACATTTGGTAAAATGTGTTTAAATATGATATTTTTTCGTTTAACACCAAGAGATTTTGCAGCAATTACATATTCTTGTTCACGAACTGATAGAACTTGTGCACGAACCAATCTTTGAAGTCCTGGCCATGACAGTAGTCCTAAAATAATCATAATCAGCACAACTCTTTCTCTTGATGACATAGCATTTCCAATTAGAGCTGATAAAATCATTGCAAAAGGTAAAAATGGCAAAGAAGCTACCATCTCTGATATTCTCTGTAGAACCATATCAACTTTTCCTCCAAAGAAACCAGATATGCCACCTATAATTACACCAATAATTGTGGAAATGATTACAGCAACAGCACCTATTGTTATAGACATACGTCCACCATTTAATAGTCTTGTAAATATATCTCTACCTAATTCATCACTTCCAAAGGGATATCCTTTTAATCCCCAAGTTAGAACTTTACCTTTTGTAGTGACTGCATAATTTTGATAAAATCCAGTATAAACTTTGGATATTTTTGCTTCAGAAATTTTCTTGGGAATAGTTGATTGCTTGTAGCAATTTGAACCCCAAGAGATAACTTCACCATTTTCAGTCACTGCAGTATAGTGATAACTTCCTCCTTGTATAGATATTATTTTATCTTTTACTTCTGGTATTTTGTTTTCATCTCGTGAAGTAATATTTCCCCATATAAATACCTTTCCTTCATCATTTAGACTAGCTACAGTAGAAGCAGTAGCAGCTATATCCACTACATTTCCCATATTTTTAGGTATATTGGTATAAGAATTTATCTGAGTTCCAAGATGAACTACTTGTCCATCAAAGGTCAGTCCAATCAATGTATCAGAAGTAGTTATTACTTTTTTCAATTGACCTTGATAAGGGTGAAATTCGTTGAAATCATTGTTTGTAGAGTTGCCTAAATAATATAAATAGCCATCTTCAGTGAGGATACATGAATTTTGGTATCCAGCAGCAATATCTACAATTTTTTTATCACGGATTAATTCAACTGGAATAGATGTTTGTTTTTGACGATTATTTCCCCATGCAAATAGCTTTCCCTCATCATTTAAAGCTAGTGCATGATCAAATCCAGCAGCGATTTTCACGACTTTTCCCATATTGGCTGGAATATCCTTTAAATCAACATTTTTGTTTATCTTTGTTTTTCCCCAAATATATACCTTGCCATCTGTAGACACACCTATACTAAATGTAGGACCAATAGCAATTTGTTCAACTTTTCCATCTAAATCTTGTGGAATTTTCATAAGGTCAAGCCCGGGGGCTACATTTTGCTGAGTAGTTTCGGAAAAAGACAAATCAATAGGTACTACTAATGGTCCAATCAAAACTATGACAAATATCACTAAAAATACAGTTAGAGCTGTCATAGCAACTTTATCGCTTTTAAATGAAGAAAGAACAGATTGCCAAGGACTTTGAATATCTTCCTCTTCAAGCATTGTCATTTTTTCTTTTCCGCCAAAGAGATTTATAAACATAAGATGACAAAAAGACTTTTTCTTCTTATCTTTCTTTTTATTACTAATTTGTTTTGTATCCATAAAAATTATCTCCTCCTGCTATTGATCTATTCTGACACGGGGATCTACAAATCCATAACTTATATCAGTGACTAAATTGCTTAAAAGAGCTATTATGATATAGAACAGTTGTATTGCCAGTGCTACATTGTAGTCTTGATTGTTTAATGCATTGATATAGAAGTTTCCCATGCCATGTAAATTGAACATTCTTTCAATAACTAATGAACCCGAAAATACACTCATAATCCATGCTATAATTAAGGTAATAACAGGAAGAAGTGCATTCTTCCATGCATGAGAGTAAATAACCACTTTTTCTTTTAAGCCTTTTGCTCTAGCTGTCTTTATATAATCCATACTTAAAGCATCTATCATTGCTGCTCTTACGTATCTTGTGACGCCAGCCAAAGAAGTTACAACTAATATGATTATAGGCAGTGACAAGTGATACATAATATCCAGAAAACGTTCAAATTCTGTTCCCTTAAAATTAGGAGTAGTCATTCCGCTAACTGGAAACCATTGCAGTTTTACTGCAAAAATGAAAATAAACAACAATCCTGTAATGAATATAGGAACACTGTAGCCAACTACAGTTAAAACTTGTATAGTTTTATCAAATCCAGAATGTTTCTTTACAGCAGTACGAATTCCCAAAGGAATGGTTATGAGAAGGACTAAAGCTATAACAAATATATTTATAAATACGGTATTTTTTAAAGGTACTGTTACCACATCTTTAACTGGTTGCTTATAAACAGAGGACATACCAAAATCACCTTTTAAAATACCTTTCATCCATTTTCCATATCTTATGATAGGAGGGTCATCTAAACCAAGTTGTTTTCTTGCTTGTGCATATCTAAATTGGTATTCTTCTGGCGTTAAAGTATCTTTTATGGGTTCTAGCTGAGCTCTAGCTGGGTCACCAGGGATTAAATTGTATAAGAAAAATAGAACAAGAGACATGACAAGAAACACAAATATCATATATAAAATTCTTTTACAAATATATTTAACCATTTTATTACCTTCCTTATCCTAAATTTTCAATCTACTATTGTTTCAATTGTTAAAAACATAAAATTTAGTACAATAAAGTGTTTGTAATTATGTAGAAATAGGGTATTTTCATACCCTATTTCCATCAGTCATTGTTTTAAAGAGTAACTATTCTGTTACATATGAGTAAAGAATTGCGTCAGGTATTTTGATAAGGGAGTTCATATTGTAATTTTGAAGCTTATTGGTATAGAAGTCATGATATATATTTGAATATAGTGGTATATCTGGCAACAATTCATTCCACCTAACAATAAAGTCCACAAATTTTTTCTTAAATCCATCTTTATCATCTGGATCTGTTAGAACCATTTCTTTTGCATATTTTTCTAGATCTTTGTCTATAATATGGTTGCTGTTTAATCCTTGTTTGATTAGATCTGGATCTGTTGTATAAGTTACGGAAAGGTCATATCTTGGTGTAAAACCAGTTCCTAAATTAAACATATGATAAGTAGGTACTCCATATTTAGCATCTTTAGATCCATCACGATATAAGTAATTCAACAACTCTCCAAAGGTCATAACAGTTTGATTGATTTTCATACCTGCACTAGCCACATCAGGATTTTCTTGCAATTTTATAACTAATAAGTCAGATACTTCATTTTGTTCAGTAGAAGCCCATTCTATAACAAGTGGCATCAATGTACCATCTTCTAGTTTTTTATAGCGGATACCTTCTTTATATTCATTTCCATTTTTATCATATATCCATCCACTTTCTTCCAAAAGCGCAATTGCTTTTTCAGGGCTGTATGGATATTGATCTAATTTACTATTTAATTCAGCTTTTGTTTCTTGATAGAACCACATAGCTTCACCATAAGGACCATTAACTACTGTACCAAATCCTCCAGTGAAAGCTTTAGCAAAATCATTTCTATCTATAAGATGGGCAATTGCTTTACGAACATTGACATCTTCAGTAGGACCGTGGTCGCATATCAATTCCAATTTACCATATCCAGCACGAGGATATTCAGTAAAGCTATATCCACCTTTTTCCACAAGGTCAAGGCCTGCGTTGATTTCATCACCACTAGCCATACCAGACAACAAGTCAACTCCTCCTGTAGCTAATTCATCCATAGCTGTTTCGTTAGTTACTTTCTTATATATAACTGTCTTAATCAATGGTTTTCTACCTTCATAGTTTCCAAGGAATTTGTCGTTTACTTCAAGAACTGCAGTTTTAGATGCTTCATCATAGCTTACAACTTTATATGGTCCAGTTGAAGGATAGCTTTCAAATCTTGCTTTATTGATTCTTTCTTCAAAATTGTCTTTAGTGAAATTGTCAGAAAAATAACAGCCATTTCCATCGTCTTTAATTTCTACTGTGTCATCAGTCCAGAAAGACAATTTTAGAGGCGAAGCACTTACAAGAGTTAGTTCGAAAAAGTAAGGAATATTTTCTGCATCAATAGTAAACGCAAAAGTTTTTTCGTCAATTAAATTAACACCAATAAATTCTTTTGCATTTCCTGTTGAATATTCTTTCCAACCTTTGAGATATTGACCACTAGTATTGTCTCCACCCATTTCACCAACTACAGGTGATGACCAGAACATATAGTCTGAAACATAATCAAGTGCTGTAATAGGGCTTCCATCGTCATAAGTAAGACCATCTTTGATAGTAAAGGCATAGGTTTTAGAACCATCGTCGTTTTCTGTAACTTCATGTTTTTCTACTACGGTGTCATTGATTAAATATTTGCCATCAAAAGTCATATCAACAGTGCCATATCCAGTAATAAAGTTATAAATATCATAGTCTGCTGCATTGTTTTGGAAATAAGGTTCCCAGTCGCCAGTCAATTCTGTCGTATTTCCAATAGTTATTTGCCCCGTAGGTTCAGTAGGTTCAGCATTTGTGTTTTCTTCTACTGGTTCTTCTTCAGTTTCTTCTTCACCAACAGTAGGATTTTCCTTTTTGCCACAAGCTGTAGTAAAGACAGTCAGTAGAAGT
>JAKPAR010000056.1 GCA_029779375.1 Bacillota bacterium
TGAACAGATGCAATTCTTAGTGCAAAGCATTTTTTACCTAAAAGTGCATTTCCACCATAGCCAGAGCCATATGACCATATTGTTCTTTCTTCTGGAAAATGACTTATATATTTTTCTTCAATAGGAGCACAGGGCCAAGTAGAATCTTTTTCTCCTTCAGACAATGGAGCACCTACTGAATGTAGACAAGGTACAAATTCTCCATCCCCAAGGGCTGCAAGTACTTCACTTCCCATACGAGTCATGATACGCATATTAACTACGACATAAGGGCTATCAGTTAATTCAACTCCTATTTTAGATGCTGTAGAACCTATAGGTCCCATTGAAAATGGAATAACATACATTGTTCTCCCTTTCATACAATTTTTATAGAGTTTTTTCATAGTATCCTTTAGTTCCGTAGGATCGATCCAATTGTTTGTAGGACCCGCATCTTCTTGGTTTTTAGAAGCTATGAAAGTTCTATTCTCAACACGAGCTACATCCGATGGGTCACTGCGAAAAAGATAGCAGCCTGGTTTTTTCTGAGGATTTAATTTTATGGCTGCACCACTTTCTGCCATTTTTTCTAAAAGGTGAAGGCTTTCCTCCTCTGAACCATCACACCAGTGAATTTTATCAGGTTGACACATATCTGCCATTTCTTTTACCCAATTTAACAATTTTTGATTGGTAGTCATTTTACTAATCATCACCTACTCCTCCACAATTTAAGTATCCTAAATAGGACCAGCTTATAACAATAATATATTAGCATAGAAAGAAAAGGTTTTCCAGTTATAATTGCATTATTTATTCGTTTAACTTATATCTAAAAAAATATATATATCTATTTACCAAAGAGATTTGGTTAGGGCGGTCTAACCACAGTGGATAATAAAAGTGGATATAGAATTATAGTAACATATTATCGAAAATGCTACCATGATTGATTAAATCCTTAATTCCATAAAGTGCTTGAGAACCTACGTCACCTAATGCGACTAGTTTCATAATAATCCCACTTATTTATGACAATTTTAATTACAAGAATAATTCGAAGCCTTTTAAATCTAAGATATACAAATATCCATATTTGACAATTATCTAATTTAGAGATATAATAAAAGAAATATGAAAAATATAATTACGAGGGGGTAGGATAGTGAAATTAATTATTGAGAATAAACCCAATGTCTATTGGGAAGCAAATGCTATTGTAAGAGAAATTTTAGATCGTGAAAAAGGAGAGCCTGTACATATCATTGAAAACAAGGATCGTTTTATTTTGTCTGAAGATGAAATCAATGAAAAATACAGCGATTTGATTAA
>JAKPAR010000091.1 GCA_029779375.1 Bacillota bacterium
AAAATCAAGATTTTGAAAAAATTGCGAATGTAGTTCATTTGTAATTTACAATTGCCGAAAGGCTTTACCTGGTGATTATAGCAAGAGGGTCACACCTGTTCCCATACCGAACACAGAAGTTAAGCCTCTTTAGCTGCCGATGGTACTTGGGTGGCAACGCCCTGGGAGAGTAGGACATCGCCAGATTACATAAAAATAAAAGCTTTATCTCGTAGGTCGAGGTAGGGCTTTTTCTATTCTATGCAGTCTTTTCCACATTATATAAGTTGTAGAAGAATCCTTTTTTGTCTATCAATTCATAGAAATTACCTTCTTCAATGATATTACCATTTTCCATGACAATTATTTTATCGTATCTTTTTAATAGTTCTTGATTTAGTTTATGAGTTACAACTATGCTAGTTAAATCATCTATATCTAATATTGAAGATTCTATTTCATAGGAAGTTTCTGAGTCAAGACTTGCTGTAGCTTCATCCAATAGAAGTACAGGAGTGTTTTTGATTAAAGCTCTAGCTATGGATATTCTCTGCTTTTCTCCACCTGAAAGATTAGATCCATTTTCTCCTACACTAGACTTGCTTCCATCAGGCAAGGTTTCAATCAAATTTAAAAGTCCAGACTTAATTATTGCTTTATCTATTTCATCATTTGTATAGTTCCCATATAAGGCAATGTTGGCTTCTATGCTATCATCAAACATAAATACATTCTGCTGTATTATAGATATAAGTTCATAAGTGGATGAAATTTTTAAATTCCTATTTTCTATATTATCTATGAGTATTTCTCCATTGTAGTTTTCATAGTATCTTAGGAGAAGTTTTAATAAAGTAGATTTGCCACTGCCACTTCTACCTACAATAGCTACTTTTTCACCCTTATTTATATTTAAATTTATATTTTGAAGTATTTGTCTATCCTCATTGTATGAGAATGATAAATTTTTAAATTGAATTGAGTTTTTTAAAGAGTTTTTTTCCAACCCCTCATCAGATACCTTGTTTTTTTCAACTATCTTTTCTATTTTTTCATTTATAGGCTTGATGCCCTTAATTTTGTTGACTATAGCAGAATAGTTGAGTATAGGATTCACTATATAGTTCATAAGTTGTACTGATGTGAGCATTCCACCTACAGTGAATTTTCCCTTAAGTACAAGATAAGTGCCAAGGCTCAATGGAACAAAGAAGACCAAGGAACCAAAAAATTCTGATAGGGAATTGACAGTAGCCTCCATTTTAGAAGAGCTATATTTCTTATTTTCTACAGTATTATTTGAATTGTTGAAGTCTTCTCTTATCTTTTCTTCTATATTAAAGCTTTTAATCACTTCAAAACCTGAAAATATATCTTTAATTTTTGTGGTGAAATTACTTAAGCTATTAGAGTATTCCTTTTTTCTTTTTCCCGTTTCTTTTTGAAATAACATTGGTATAAAAATAGGGATAAAACCTATTGCAAATGCTGCAATAGCTATATATATATTTAGTTTGAAAATTGAATAGGTTCCTAGAACAAATAGAGATATATATTGAAAACCATTTAAAATGTTTATAAAATAATCTTGTTCAATTAAATTTGTATCATTATTTATAATTGAAATATAGTCGGCACTGTTTTGAGCATTGAAAGAAGCTATATCTTTAGAAAGTATATTATCAAATATATCTTTTTTTAGTGAAGACATAGAGTTTTTAATGAACAATCCTCTAAAAATTCTAACTAAATATGAAACTATAGCTTCAGAGGTCATAAGACCTATTCCAATATATAGAACTTTTTTAAATCCCAATCCATTTCCAGTGACGCTTAAATCTACAATATTTCCAAGAACAAAAGCAAAACTTATTTCTATTATAGAAAAAAGTACTGCAACTAATAAGTTTAGAAATAAAAGACTTTTTGATTTGAAAAGATATTTTTTCATATCGATTCCCCCTCAAAAAAATTATAAACCAAAATCTTTTTCAATAAACCTGATCATTTCTCTCAAAGTATCTTTGTTTAGAGAAAAATAGGTTTTGTTTTCTCGTCTATCCACATTTATGAGATTGGCACAAATAAGATTATTTGAATGATAGTTTATAGTAGCAGAAGTAATACCTAGATTATCAGCTATTTCTTGACCATATTTTTCTCCTTCAGAAAGTAACTTTAAGAATTGATATCTACTTTGATCTCCTAAGTTTTTAAGAACAAGAATATTTCTATCTAAGGCATTATCTCTATATTTATTGAAAAGAACTTTATCAATACTTTTTCCCAATACAATATAACTTTCTTTTTTACTTTGTATAACAGTTTGAGATATACTATATTCATTAAATAGGGATGGAACAAGATATATAGTTTTTATTGTATCTGTATCCACATATTTATATATAGGAATTTCCATGTCAATCCCCTTTTCATCTATTTCTTTTTCAAGATAACAGGAAAACTCATCTATTTCTTTTTGATACTTTTGGAAAATAAGTTCAAAATTAGCTTTGTAATTTTCAATTAAACTTATAAAATCTTCTTTATAAATATCAATATTTTTTATATAGTATAGTACATTC
>JAKPAR010000098.1 GCA_029779375.1 Bacillota bacterium
TTTTGCATCACTTTTTCAATTATTTATTATAATCCAATTTTATAAATTGTTCAAAGTATTGCAAAAATAATGAACAATTTGAGGTTCTACAAAAAATATAAATTATAAGATTGTGTTCATTTAAAAACTGTTAGTAGAACTTTCGATTTGTAAACGTTTGCATATTTATGAATAAATATAGATGCAAACTTAAGCTTATTAATTTTTTGTAAATCTTACTTAAATGTTTTTTAACAATGATTCTATGCTATATTTCTTTTATTATGCCACCACCAACTACTATATCTCCATCATAAAAAACTACTGACTGACCTTTAGTTATAGCCCTTTGAGGTTCCTTGAACTCTACCAAAACTCCATTTTTATAAGGTTTGGCAACCATTTTTGCCTCCCTCATACCATATCTTATTTTAGCAGTTCCATTTATTTCACAAGGGATATTTGCATAGGGAATGATGTTTATTTCTTCTGCATATAGCTTGTTTTTAAATATTTCCTCTTCATCTCCTAATACGACTAAATTCTTCTCTGGAATAATATTTTGCACGAATACTCTTTTCCCCAGAGCTATGCCTAATCCCTTTCTCTGTCCAATTGTATAGTTTACTATTCCATTGTGTTTGCCTAAAATCTTTCCATTTTTATCAACAAAATAACCAGGTTTTACTTTATCTGGTCTTCTTTCACTGATAAATCTCCCATGGTCATTATCTGGTATAAAACATATCTCTTCACTATCTGGTTTGTCGTGTACATTTAACCCAATATATTCTGCTATTTCTCTTATTTTTTCTTTTGTATAGCTACCCAATGGCATAAGAGTATGTTCCAACTGATACTGAGTCATATTATAGAGCACATAAGTCTGATCTTTTTTGGCATCCATTGATCTCTTCATAATATATCTTCCAAAATCTTCATTCCATTCTATTTTGGCATAATGACCTGTTGCTATATAATCAGCTCCTAATCCTTTTGCTTTCCTTAAAAATTCATCAAATTTTATAAATTTGTTGCAAGCAATACATGGATTTGGAGTCCTTCCTTGCAAATATTCTTCTATAAAATAATTTATTACTTTTCTTTCAAAAACATCTTTGAAATTCATTACATAAAAGGGAATATCCAATTTTTCAGCTACTCTTCGTGCGTCCTCTACAGAAGATAGACTGCAACATCCACCTTCTCTCTCATCAAATTCCTTGTCTCTAGGAATTACACTCATAGTAACTCCTATTACATCATATCCTTCTTGTTTCAATAGATAAGCAGCAACTGAGCTATCTACTCCACCACTCATTCCTAAAACAACTTTCTTCTTCAAAAATTCCACCTACCTTATATATACTATACATACTAATCATATTTCACATTATATCATAATTGTATCCATTCGAAAATTTCTTATGAAATGTTAATACTTAAAAAAGGTTCCAATCAGGAACCTTTTTGGCTAAATAATATTAAAATTATCTTCATCTATCAATAAATCAGAGATTTCCGATATGATAGTCTCTACTTGATTGATATCCATATTTAAAGTATCTAATGCAAATTGAGAAAAATTATAGACCATGCCATCTACTCCTAGTCCAATTCCCATCATCATGGTTATAGCATCGGCTATATGTACAATTGATACTAATTTAGGATTTTCTTCTGTCACTTCTGGAGTATGATGATATTTTATAGCCTCTACCAAATCTTTTGGGAAATTCCATTTTTCAGCAACTTTTCCACCTACTTGTGCATGATCAAAACCAAAGAGTTCTCTTTCTGCATCTAAAAAAGATTTGTTCTCTGTTTCTACCATCTCAACTATTTTTTCATATTCATTTTCTACATAGTGATTTAATATGGTTTTCCCAATATCTCTAAGTAAACCAGCTATATAAGCTTGCTCTGGTTCTACATTGCCAGTGTTTTTTGCAATATATCTAGATATAATAGCACAAGTCTGGGACTGATTCCACAATTCGTTTTTTTCAAGTGCATAACCTTTAAGTTCACCTACAAGGAATTTATTTACAGTAGAAGCTAATGCAATACTTTTTATGGTTTGAAATCCTAGCAATATTGTAGCCTTTGAAATTGTGTTTATTTTTCTAGCATAGCCATAATGAGTAGAATTAGCTAATTTAAGAACTTTAGAAGTCAAGCTTTGATCTTTTAATATTTCCCTTTCTAAATCTTCAACTGTAGAATCTGGATCTTCAACAATTTCCATTATCTTGTTCATTCGCTCTGGTAAAACAGGCATTTCATTTACCTGTCTCACTATACTATCTAATGTAATTATACTCATATTCAACTCTCCATTATATAATTATTCTTTATTATGATTATACCCTTTTTAGAGTCATTTTCCCATAGACTAAAGGACTTATTTTGTTATTTTGACATTCACAACAAAAGAAGTCACAGTATAAAGTAATTTTGCACTTTATGCCGTGACTTCTTAAATATTATTTTTTAATGTTTTACAAATACAACGTTTATTGCCTTCACAAGAGCATCAACTTGATCTCCTTTTTGAAAACCTGCTTCTTCTAAACTATCTGTCGTCATCACGGACGTAAACCTCATAGAGCCATCAGCTCAGGTACCTCGCATCTTCACCAAAGACATTACACCATCGGCTTTAATGTCTTCAATTTGTCCAGTAATTTTATTTCTAACACCAGCATCCATATTTATACCTCCTGTATTATCTATTGATTTTATTTATATAATCTCTATATATTATTAGTTTTATCTATAGAGATATTAAATATGTATACAAATTAATTATTCTACTGTAATTGCTTCTACTGGACAGCTTTCTTCAGCTTCTTTAGCGCTATCTACTGTATCTTCTGGTATTTCAACGTTCTTTGCTACAGCCTTTCCATCATCATCCATTTCAAATATTTCTGGACAAATACTAGGGCATAGTCCACAACCTATACAAGTATCTTTATCTACAAAACCTTTCATGACAACACTTCCTTTCTTCTCATAATTCAAATACTACAATCAAGAGCATTTTGAACTGTTCTTTTGCAAACAATGCATGAGAAATACCAGCAGGCATCACAATGGTTTCTCCTTTTTTTACATCAAATTTTTCTTCACCTACTGTGATTTCAGCTTCACCATCAAGCATAAATACTAGTGCATCTCCACCGGATGAATGAGAACTAATTTCTTCACCCTTATCAAAGGCAAACAATGTAATACTTAAAGGTTTTCCTTGTGCTAATGTTCTACTTATAACCTGCCCTTTTTGATATTCAACAAGAGTTTCCATTTCCAATACCTTCGAAAAATCCATGTTTTTTATAAAATGTTCTGCCATATGCATACCTCCCATAATTATTATTCTTAATGCTATAATATAGTTTATTCATAAAAATATCGGTAACTAATGTTACAATACCCAATTTTATATTTTTGTATCAAAAAAGGACATTGTTTTTTCCAATATCCTTTTTTGATACAAAACCTTTTTTATTTGTTTTTTTCAAGATAATCTCTTATTGCATTTCTAAGTGCCTGAACTCCTAAGTTTGAACAGTGTTGTTTTTCTATAGGAAGCCCATCTAATGCTTCAACTATATCTTCGTCTTCTATTTTTAAAGCCTCTTCTATAGTTTTACCTTTTGCAAGAACTGTGGTCATACTACTTGTAGCAACTGAAGCAGTACAACCAAATACTAAAAAACTTATATCTTCAATTATATTATCTTTGACTTTTATATAAATAGTCAAAAAATCACCACAATTAGGATCTCCATAAGTCCCTTCACCATCTGCATCAACCATAGTTCCCACATTTCTTGGAGACATAAAATGTTCAATGACTTTATCCGAATACATTTCCTCACATCCTATTTCTGATTGTCATCCTCTCTTTTACACCATTTGTTACAAAAACCATTTTTTTTGCTGCACATAACATTCCTAGAACCACAAATAGGACAATTGTTTTTATCTCGTTCAAAATTTACTTGATAAATACCACCACAATCCATACATTTAAATTTGCAGTGATTAGTAATATAATATCCTCCACCTATTCTTAAAGCTTTACCTTCAGTCAAAGCTTTAGCAACTTTTTCCCTTGCACTGTCTATTATGTTCTGGAAAGTTTGCCTTGATACATTCATTTTTTCAGCACATTCTTCTTGATTCAATTTTTCTATGTCTTTAAGTCTCATAGCCTCAAGTTCTTCTATATTTAAAACTATCTCTTCCATTTCACATTTGGCTTTTCCCAAAGGTATAAAATATGTGTTTTCTGGAAAAAATTCTACTCTTCTAAACTTTTTTGGTCTTGGCATTTTTCTTCCCTTCTATTTACTCATTGCAATGTCCTTCATGCTCATGTTCTGTACAAACACTTCCTGTTGATTTGAGTTCACCAATTAAATATTTTTCAACTACATCATCACATATTCCTTGAGCTCCTACTACAACTTCTATCCCATTTTCATTAAATAAATCTTGAGCAGTAGCACCCATTCCACCTGCTATTATGACATTAGCACCTTGATCTTTTAAAAATATAGGGAGAAATCCTGGTCTATGACCTGGATTTGGAGTGAAATTTTTGTTTAATACCTTCTTATCTTCAACTTCATAAATTGTAAATCCCTCACAATGTCCAAAATGTCCACTTACATATTTTCCTTCGCTTGCAATTGCTATCTTCATTTTTATTCCTCCTAGTCTATTGTTTTTCATCTTTTACATACCATGATGAGCAGGCCCTGAATTTTTTAATTCTTCAAGTTCCCCATTTTTATACTTCTCTATAACTGATTTAAGTAAAATGCTTTCAGATTTAAAAACCTTAATATTTGCCTTTTCTATTAGTTCAAAAGCATTTGGTCCAAGATTGCCTGTAATGACAACATCAACATTTTCATCAATTAACTGTTGAGCTGCAGCAATCCCTGCCCCTCCTTTAGAACTTTGTCCACCATTTTCTACTACTTTAACTTCATTACTTTCAGTATCATATATCACAAAATATCTACATCTTCCAAATCTCAAGTCAAGGAAACTATCTAAATTTTCCCCATCAGATGAAATTCCTATTTTCACATATATCACCCCCAAAAAACTATTATTGTCGAAATATAATTGGCATATGCTAATTATATTTTAGACCTATGCTTCATTTTTGTCAAATAGTATTTTCATTATTTGTTGGAATGATGTTTTATAAAGCACTTAAAATTAATTTGAAAATATTTTCTACTATATTTAATCAAAATCTTTCAATATCTTGTTTATTGCATCTACTGCATAATTTACATCATCTATAGTATTGAAATGGCTAAAGCTAAATCTAACTGTTCCCCTTGGAAATGTTTTTAAAGTTTTATGTGCAGATGGTGCACAATGAAGTCCACACCTAGTCATAATACCAAAATTATTATACAAATCATAAGATATCTCTCCATTGTCTCTATTGGGAATATCTACAGAAACTACAGCCGTTCTATCTTTTATATTGTCTTTGCCTACTATGTCTAATTCAGAAATACACCCTATATCATTTAAGAAATGTTCTAATAAATACAGTTCCTTTTCTCTTATAGTAGCAACTCCTTCTTTTAATATATATTTTAAAGAAGCATTTAATCCATATATGCCTGGAATATTTAATGTCCCAGCTTCAAATTTGTCAGGCATGTATTCTGGTTGTACTTCCCTTTCTGACAAACTACCTGTTCCTCCTTCTATTAAAGTATCAAATTTTGAAACTATATCATCATTTATGATAAATCCTCCAATACCTTGAGGGCCCAGAAGTCCTTTATGACCTGTAAATGCTATAGCATCCGCATTTAGTTCATTGTAGTCGATATCCAAAAACCCTGCTGTTTGTGCTGTATCTATGATGAAGTAAAGTCCATTTTCCTTGCATATAGTTCCAACTTTTTTTAAATCCAATATGGTACCACATACATTTGAAGCATGAGTCATGACTATAGCCTTGGTATTTGGTTTTATATACTCTATTATGTCTTCGGGATTTAATTCTCCATATTTATTGCAGATAACTCTGGAAAATTCTACTCCTATTTTAGCTAAATTATTTAATGGTCTCATAACTGCATTGTGCTCCATTGATGAAACTATTACATGATCTCCTGATTTTACTAATCCTTTTATCAATACATTAAGACTTTCTGTTATGTTTTTGGTAAATACTACATTTTCAGGTTTGTTAAAATTAAAAAGTTCACATATTAATTCTCTAGTCTCAAAAACAATGTTTTCCGCTTCAAAAGAGCTCTTATACGCTCCTCGATTGACATTGCATCCAATATTCAATAAATAATTTGACATGCTCTCTACAACTCCAGGTGCTTTAGGAAATGCAGTTGCACCATTATCTAAATATAAACTCTTCATATTATATACAACTCCTTTTATCATTCTACGATACATTATTCCTAATAAAAGGATATCTTTATCCTCAAGAATAAACAATAACTATTTGAAATGCTTATAATATCCACAGCTTATATAGTAAATTTCTATTATACATTTTAAAAGTTAATTGTTAAGATTTAAATGAATACATTATTATAACTAATTTAAGGAGGTTTTTTTATGAAAGGGAAAAAAGACATTATCATTGCTGGAGGAATAATCGGATTATTATCCGTGTTATTGGTTAAATTCGGAAATCCAGCGAACATGGGATTCTGTATTGCCTGCTTTATCAGAGATATAGCTGGCGGTATAGGATTACATAGCACACCCATAGTTCAGTATATTCGTCCAGAAATAATCGGCCTTGTTCTAGGTGCATTCATCATTTCAATGAAAAATAAAGAATTTCAATCAAGAGGGGGCTCCTCACCTTTCACTAGATTTATTTTAGGAATTGCTGTCATGATAGGAGCTTTAATGTTTTTAGGTTGTCCATTGAGAATGGTACTTAGACTTGCTGGTGGAGACTTAAACGCAATATTAGGAATAGCAGGATTTGTAGTTGGTATATTTGTAGGTGTTTTCTTCTTAAACAAAGGATTCAATCTAAAGAGAAGCTATAATTTGCCTAATTTTGAAGGATATCTTTTCCCAATTGTAAATGTTGGTTTGTTTGTTTTACTACTATCTGGATTTAGTATGCTTATATTTAGTGAAGAGGGTCCAGGTTCAATGCATGCTCCTATATGGATTTCACTGATTGTTGGACTAATAGTAGGTGCTTTATCACAAAAAACAAGGCTTTGTATGGTAGGTGGAACGAGAGATATGATCATGTTTAAAGACAATTATCTTTTGTCAGGTTTCCTATCAATTCTTGTCTTTGCTTTTATAGGAAATTTAATATTTGGATATTTCAATCCTGGATTTGCAAATCAGCCTGTAGCTCATACTGATGGATTGTGGAACTTCTTAGGAATGGTTTTGGTAGGATGGGGTTCTGTGCTTCTTGGAGGTTGTCCATTAAGACAACTCATATTGGCAGGAGAAGGAAATACAGATTCCGCAGTAACAGTTATGGGCAGTTTAGTTGGTGCAGCAATATGTCATAACTTTGGCCTAGCTTCCAGTCCAAAAGGAGCTACAACTAATGGTCAAGTAGCAGTACTTATTTGCTTTTTACTAGTTCTTGTTATATCCTTGGTAAATTCAGAAATGCTTGTAAAACAAAATAATCTAAAAAAAGTAAATAACAACTAATATAAAAGGAGTTGAATGTAATGGAGAAAATAGATGTCAGAGGAATGTCTTGTCCTCAACCTGTACTAATGACTAAAAATGCAATAGAAAAACATCCTGAAGGAATAGATATTCTGGTTGATAACAATACTGCAAAAAATAATATCACTAGATTCTTAAAAAATTTAGGATATAAATTAGAATTTAAAAATGAAGAAGATGGCACTTTAATTGTAGTGAGGAAATAATATGAGTGAATATGTAGCAATATTTTTTACCCATTCTGGTGCAATAAAATTTGATCGAAAATTGAAATCATACAATATAGAATGTGAATTGATGCCTGTGCCACGTAAACTTAGCTCTAACTGTGGAATAGGTGCAAAATTTAAATATGACAAAGATATAATAGATTTAATAGATGATGAAATTGAAAAAATATTTATTGTAGATGACAAAGACTATAAACTAGTTTATAGTGAGTAAAAAAGGCTTCCGTTGGAAGCCTTTTTAATTTATATTTTCTTTTATCCTCATCCACATATCTTCAATAGCTTTTTTGGCTATACTTTCATTGTAAAAAGTTATAGGTTTTAACTCATTTATAGATTTCATGACCATATCATCATAAGGAATTTTACCTACTAATTTAAGGTGCTTATCATTTATAAAACTTTCTATTTCTCTACTCATTTCTTCATTTATATCATATTTATTTATGCAAACCATAGTATAAACTCCAAAATGTTCACACAAAGTTACAACTCTCTTTAAATCTTCAAGTCCTGACTTAGTTGGTTCTGTCACAACTAGTACCATATCACTTCCTGTCATAGATGCTATAACAGGACATCCTATTCCAGGAGAACCATCTATTATAGTAAGCTCTTCGTTTTCAGAAAATCTCTTGGCATTTTTACGAAGAAATGATATGAGAAGTCCAGAAGCATCGCTTCCTATGCCCATCTCTGCTCTTGCAATGATACCTTTATCTGTCTGTGTTATAAATGTATCTG
>JAKPAR010000107.1 GCA_029779375.1 Bacillota bacterium
GGTTCCTGTTGATATTTCGACTTTTTCTAATGAAACTGTAGTTTGCGATATCGTATATAAGCCAATTAAAACAAAATTTTTGCAAAGTGCAGAAGCAAATAACATGGAGATAGTTAGTGGTATAGATATGCTTATCAATCAAGCTATATTAAGTCAAAAAATATGGTTTTCTGTTGATGAAAATATGTTTCTAAATATTGATGAAATAAAAGGAATTTTACATTATAGTGTAGAATAATAGTATGAAGCAAAATAGACTATAAAAAGGTGAATTGTATGAGAATGAACAATATGAAATTGGGAGATCTTCTATTGTATGCAAATAAAATTGATGACAAGCAATTAGAACAGGCATTGGATGAACAGAAAAAGACAAATAGAAGGCTTGGAGAAGTACTGGTAGAAATGGGATTTGTTACAGAAAACGATATAATAGAGGTATTGGAGTTTCAACTAGGTATACCTCATGTAGATTTGGAGAAATATATAGTCAATCCTAAAATAGCTAAAATAATACCTGAAAATTTGGCAAGAAGATATGATTTGATTGCTATAGATAAAAAGAATGGGTATTTAATTGTAGCTATGGCTGATCCTTTAAATATTTTTGCTATAGATGATGTTAAACTTTCAACAGGATATGATATTCAGCCGGTCATATCTTCAAAATCTCATATTTTAAATGCTATTGAAAAGTATTATGAAGAAGAAGCGGCTAAAAAATTGCTAGAAGAATTTGAAGAATCCTATGAACCAACTTCAATTGAAGATATAGATAAAGAAGAACTTGTGGATGTGAACAGTGCTCCAGTTGTTAGGCTTGTAAATTCTATTATCGGACAAGCTATAAAGATGAGAGCTAGTGATATACATATAGAACCTTTTTCTGAAGAAATCAGAGTTAGATTTAGAATAGATGGGGATTTAGTAGAGATAATGACATTGTCTAAAAATAGCTTATCCGCTATAACTACTAGGATAAAAATCATGGGCAAAATGGATATAGCAGAAAAAAGAATTCCTCAAGATGGTAGAGTTGAAACGAACCTTGAGGGAAAAGAAATAGATATGCGTATTTCTAGTTTGCCTACAGTTTATGGAGAAAAAGTAGTTATAAGATTACTTGATAGAAGCAATTTCATGTTTACAAAAAGTCAATTGGGATTTAGAAAAAGAGATTTAGATACTTTTGATAAAATATTGGCTCAACCCTATGGCATTATATTGGTTACAGGTCCAACAGGAAGTGGAAAGACAACTACTCTATATACTGTATTGAAGGAACTCAATAGTATAGAAAAAAATATTATTACTGTTGAAGATCCAGTGGAATATAAATTGAAAGGTATAAACCAAGTTCAAGTCAACAATAAAGCAGGACTTACTTTTGCTAGTGGTTTGAGATCTATTCTTAGACAAGACCCAGATATAATCATGGTTGGAGAGATAAGAGATTCTGAGACAGCAGAAATTGCAGTTAGAGCAGCTATCACAGGTCACTTGGTATTGTCAACTCTTCATACCAATGACACTGCTTCAAGTATAGCTAGACTTGTAGATATGGGGATTGAACCCTATTTGATATCTTCTGCAGTTATAGGGATTATTTCTCAAAGACTTGTTAAGAAACTTTGCGATAAATGCAAAGTACCCTATGAGGCTAGTGACATTGAGAAGGAGATTTTGGGTATAGATACAAGTGAAAGTATTAC
>JAKPAR010000109.1 GCA_029779375.1 Bacillota bacterium
ACACGTCCCTATGCCAGACTCGGAAAGGAGAGAATGATATGCTAAGAACGATCGAGTATAGAGATGGGAAAGTCTATATTATAGACCAAACAAAATTGCCAACTATAAAAGAGATAATAGCTATTGAAACAGTGGAAGAATGTTTTGATGCTATAAAGAAGTTGAAAGTTAGAGGAGCTCCAGCTATTGGAATTGCAGCAGCTTATGGAGTTGTTTTGGGAATAAAGAACTCAAAGGAAAAGGATTTCGAAAGTTTCTGTAAGGAATTAAAAAAGGTAACTGAATATCTTGCTTCTTCAAGACCAACAGCAGTAAATCTATTTTGGGCTTTGGATAGAATGGAGAAAAAGGCTTTGGAGAACAAGGAGAAGCCAGTGGAGGAAATAAAGAATATATTAGAAAATGAAGCTATTTCTATCCAAAGAGAAGATGAAGAAATATGTAGGAAAATTGGAGAAAATGGTATTCACGTACTAAAGAATGGCTCAACTGTTTTGACTCATTGCAATGCAGGAGTATTGGCTACGTCTAAATATGGGACAGCTTTGGCACCAATTTATTTTGCTAAGGAAAAGGGATGGGATATAAAAGTATTTGCTGATGAGACAAGACCATTACTTCAAGGAGCAAGACTTACAGCTTTTGAATTAAATGAGGCTTCCGTAGATGTGACTCTTATCACAGACAATATGGCTGCAATGGTCATGGCAAAGGGATGGATTGATATTGTCATAGTAGGCTGTGATCGTGTTGCTGCCAATGGAGATGTAGCCAACAAAATTGGTACTTATGGAGTAGCATTACTTGCCAAGGCACACAATATTCCATTTTACATAGCAGGTCCAACGACTACTATAGATTTAAATACAGCTACTGGAGATGATATTGTCATAGAAGAAAGAGATAAAGAAGAGATAATATGCGGTTTTGGGAAACAAACAGCTCCTTCAGATGTAAAAGTATTCAATCCAGCATTTGATGTGACGCCTCATGAATTAATTGCAGGTATAATCACAGAAAAAGGCATAGTGAGAGCACCATATGATATAAATTTGAAGAAATTGTTTGATTAATCTTAGAAATAAAAGAGGATTTTTCCATGTCTGTGTAGAAGAGATAATTTATTAGAAAAGTATATTAAATTATTAAATAAACAAGGGGGCTTAAAAATGAGTTTCAAAAACAAAAAACTATGTAGTATTATTTTATCTTTTGCATTAGTATTAGGCATATTTGTAGCACCACTACAAGATATAGCATTTGCTGAAGAAACAGCAAATGTAAAGGAAATCACAATAGTTCATACAAATGATACTCATTCCAGATTAAAAGAAGGAGATTATGACGGAATGGGATTTGCCAAAATAGCAACAAAAGTGAAAGAATTGAGAAGTGAGAATCCAAATACTATATTACTAGATGCAGGGGATACACTACATGGACTTCCAATAGCTACTGTTTCAAAGGGTGATAGTATCGTTAAGGTAATGAATGCCATGGGATATGATGCAATGGTTCCAGGAAATCATGACTTTAACTATGGATACGATAGACTAATAGAATTGTCAAATAAGACAGAATTCCCAATAGTAGCTGCCAATGTAGTAAAAGAAGATGGAACGAGGGATTTAAAACCTTATACAATAAAAGAAGTGGATGGTATAAAGATAGGTATATTTGGTTTGA
Organism: Bacillota bacterium; assembly: GCA_029779375.1. Classification (GTDB taxonomy): domain Bacteria; phylum Bacillota; class Clostridia; order Tissierellales; family Sporanaerobacteraceae; genus Sporanaerobacter. Next base: position 1,687 of record JAKPAR010000109.1, read on the forward strand.
CTACTCCAGAAACAAAATATAAATCAAATCCAAAGAATACTGAAGGCGTAAATATAGAAGATCCTATAAAAGTAGCAGAAGAAATGGTAAAAGAATTAAAGAAAGAAAAAGTTGATATGATAATTGCTCTATCCCATGTGGGATTAGATGAAGAAAGTGATGTAAAGAGTTCAGATGTAGCAGCAAAAGTAAAGGGAATAGACCTAATCGTTGATGGTCATAGCCACACAGTATTAGAAAATGGAAAAGTAGTTGGAGATACATTGATTGTTCAAACTGGTGAATATGACAAGAATTTAGGTATAGTGAATGTGGAATTTAAAGATGGAAAGATTGTTAACAAAGCTGCAAGTTTATTTACTAAAGAACAAGCTGCTGAAATTAAAGAAGATGAAGAAATTAAAGCATTGATAGAAGAAATTAATAAGGAAAATGAAGAAGTACTATCAGTATTGGTAGGAAAAGCAGCAGTTAAACTTGATGGTGAAAGAGAACAAGTAAGAGGTGGAGAAACAAATCTTGCAAATATCATAACAGATGCAATGATAAAGGCAAGCGGTGCAGATGTTGCTATTACAAATGGTGGTGGGATCAGAGCTTCCATAGAAACTGGAGATATAACAAAGGGTGATGTAATTAAGGTTCTACCATTTGGAAATTATCTAGTTTTAAAAGAAGTAAAAGGAATTGATATACTAAATGCATTGGAACATGGTGTAGTATCATATCCAGAGCTAGCAGGAGGTTTTCCACAAGTAGGTGGAATGACATTTAAGCTAGATCCTTCAAAAGAAGCAGGTAAGAGAATATCTGATGTGATGATTGGTGGGAAACCATTGGATATAAATAGAACATATAAACTTGCTACAAATGACTTTATGGCTGCAGGTGGAGACGGATATGAAATGCTTAAAGATGGGAGAGTATTGGCAGAATATCCAGGCCTTGATGAAATAGTTATGGAATATATCAAGGAATTAGGAACTATAGACAAAAAGGTTGAAGGTAGAATGACTGTTGTAGAAGGTAAACAGGAAGAAAAACCAGTTGTTGTACCTGGCAAAGAAGCAAAAGAAAAATCCTATGTTGTAAAACCTGGCGATGTATTGTGGAGAATAGCAAAGAAATTCAGTACAACTTGGCAAAGATTAGCTGAATACAACAAACTTAAAAATCCACATTTGATATTCCCAGGACAAAAAATAATTATTCCTGCAGAATAATCTAAACTCAAAATCCTTGAAGATTTTTTCTTCAAGGATTTAATTTTTCATGCTTACTCATATTTCCCTAGGATATAATATAGTTAATACAGAATATTTGGAGGGTGAAAAGGATGTATGATGAGTATTTTGATGTGGCAAGGCAGGAAAAAATGAGAAGCACATTTTTAGAAATTGGCAAACGAGGAAGCATGAAAAAATATCCTAAAAATAGCCTGATTGAGATGAAAGGTAGAGATGTAATATGCATTGTAATGAGCGGCAATCTAAAACAGTCTATTTACAGCATGGAAGGAGAAGAAAAAATTCTCTATTTACTTCAAGGAGGAGAAATATTTAAGGAAATGGACTATTTTTGTGGTGGAGAGTCTAAGTTCGTGACCAAAGCTTTAGAAGATAGCATTATATCCATATTAGATGAACGAACAATTGAAGAAATACTCCTTGAAAATCCTCGTATCTATAGAGATATAATTCATAGCATCACAAGAAAGTTTAGGATAGTCATGTTTCAAATGGCAAATATGGCCTTCAGTGATTCTATTGGAAAAGTGGCAGACACACTTATCAGATTGTATTATCAAGAAGGCGAAGAAACTGGTCAAGGCAAAAAGATAAATGAAAGATTTACTCATGAAGAAATTGCTAAACTTATAGGTTGCTCAAGGGTGACAGTGACCAGAGCATTAAATAAATTTAAAGATGAAGGGATAATAGATACTGCTAATGGGGAAATAATTATTAGAGATATAGAAAATTTAGAAAAATATATAAAATGGAAGTAAATTTGTATCCTAGTATACAGAAATGAACTTCTACATATTATATATTTAAATTAATTGAAAATAAAAATAGAGTCATAAAAACTCAAGCACCAATAGCATTGATACTTTTGGTTATACACATAGTACTCATGCTAGTTTGGGCATTTTAAGGAGGTTTAAAAATGAAAATATTAGTTACTGGATTTGATCCATTTGGTGGGGAAAGTATAAATCCTGCCTATGAAGCAGTAAAAAGATTAGATAGTGAAATAGCTGGAGCAGAAATTGTCAAAGTAGAAATTCCTACAGTATTTAGAAAATCTATAAACAAATTAGATGAGGCAATTGAAAGAGAAAATCCCGATGTTGTCATATGTGTAGGGCAAGCTGGTGGAAGATTTGATATGACTGTTGAAAGAGTAGCTATAAATATAAGCGATGCACCTATAGGAGACAACGAAG
>JAKPAR010000118.1 GCA_029779375.1 Bacillota bacterium
TCTGGATTTTTTCTTATACGTCTAATATCAAGCATCTCTTTTTCACTCCTATCCCTATATTTTTATATAAAAAAACTCCCAATCCCTAATATTAGGGACGAGAGTTTATCCCGCGTTGCCACCCTATTTAACCTTTCGGTTCTCTTATATGGATAATAGCTCTGGGTCGGATTCAATAATAGCCCTTGCTAATTTTCACCATCCATTAGCTCTCTATAAAGGACTTGATTATCTACTTTTCCCTTCATAGCTATATATTAAATTTAAGTTATAGTATACCATATTTTTGATTTATTATCAATCTAAATGAAATAGCTTGAGTTTCCGCAAAAAATTATGACTATGATATAAATTTGATTTTATGGAGATAAAATACGTCTAAAAGGATGCAAAAACCTACAAATAACACTAAAAACATAGAAAAACCCCTGAATGTTTAGTATAATTAGTTTGGAAACAAAATCCTACTAAACAAAATCAAAGGAGGCTTTTCTATGTACTATTCTACCACAGATGTGTACCAAAGCAAAAGGAAAATTGTAAATTTCTCAAAATCATTAGTTCCAAAAGAAAATAAAGTTGAAAGAAAATTCGTTACTGATAGTGTATTTGGGATTTTGTCTTCCAAAAGTGTGATATTAACTGATATGGCAAAGGCTTTAAAGGAACCAATCAAAGTTATAAATACTGTTGATCGTTTAGGTCAGAACCTAGAGAAAGACCTTTCTCCTCAAATTGATAAAAATTATATTAGGCAAATAGTGAAAAATATAGAGGAAGACCCAGTAATACTAGTAGATGATTCTGACATAATAAAACCACATGGGCAAGCATTTGGAGATTTAGGCATAGTAAGAGATGGATCAAGTAAAGAAAACAAATATGAGAAGGGATACATGGTTACTGAAATAGTAGGATTATCTACAGAGAACAAGCAACCATTAAGCCTCTTTTCCCATATTCATTCATCTAAAGAAAAAAGTTATAAATCTACAAATACAGTAACTTTTAATGGCTTGAAGAAAGTTATAGAATCCATAAATGGGAAGGGAACATTTGTATTTGATAGAGGATACGATATGAACTCTATGTTCCAATTTATGCATGAAAGAGATCAATACTATATTATACGTCTTACAGAAAAACGCAAATTATTTTGGAAAGGTAAATGGTATAAATCCACCATCTTAAGGGATTCAAGAAAGGGAAAAGTTAGGATGAATTTAACTTTCCGAAATAAAGGTAAAGAGTCAAAAGTTGTTGTTTACACTAGTCACCTGAATGTAAAAGTGACAGCCAATAAAGAACCTGTTTGGCTTGTATTGGTATATGGACTAGGAGAAAAGCCTATGATGCTTGCTACCAATAAGCCTATAAAAAACAAAGAAGACCTAAAAGGAATTGTTTATACATATATGTCGAGATGGAGAATTGAGGAATACTTTCGGTTTAAGAAACAGAGTTTTGATTTTGAAAATTTTAGGGTAAGAAGCTTAAAAGCTATCAATAATTTAAATAGTTTATTGACCTATGCTATTGGGCTTATTGGTATTAT
>JAKPAR010000124.1 GCA_029779375.1 Bacillota bacterium
AAATGGTATTAAATTCTTCGTACCACTATAGCATCTAAGTAATGGATAATTTCCCCTTTGAGCAGCATCATAAAGTTTTCTAAAATCCTCTTCAGATCTGATAGGAACTCCTCCAGCTCCATCTAATCTATGATCCATTTTTTCTGGTTCAAAGAAATGTTCTTGTGCATTTTGATCAGGAGCTATAGATATAACGTCTAATACCTTAGCTTCTGCAACTTTTTCAATAGCCTTTACTGTATCCTCTATAGTTGGAAGTCCTAAATGATGTCTCAATATAGGGTAGGGATATTTGGACTCAATTCTTGAAATCAAATCTCTAGGATAATTTTCCTCTTCTATATAATCTTTTCCCTTCAAATATCCTATAACTTCATCTATATCTTCAGTCCCATAAAATATTTTAGTAAATATTCCTGTTTTTTCAGCAACTTTTGCTGTAGGTTCTGTACCTCCAAATATCCAAGTAATATTTGATATATTTTCATCTGCAATTTTTTCCTTTAACTCATCAAGTATCTTTTCTAATGGTTCTGGAGTAAGTCTATAACTTAACGCCACTATATCAGGATTTAGTTCTTTTATCTTTTCTATAATGGCATCTATTGGCAATGCAATTCCAATAAAATCTGTCTCGTATCCTTCCTTTTCTGCCAAATTGAGAAAATTCATTGTACCTGCTACATGAACGCAATTTCCTATAGTTGCTGCAATTATTTTTTTCATTATGCCACCACCTCACTATTTTTAGAAATAGTACCTGTTTGAGCAAATTCATGAATTTCATCAATACTTAGTCCATCTAATCCCAATCTTTCTACTGTTCTTCCATTGTTCCAAAAATCTCGCCCTGTCATGAGTATAGCCAAGCTTATAATGGAATCAATATATGGCGTTTCTAAATTAAACATTTTAGCAATTGAAGACATGGGAACCAAACTATATGGAACATCTTCATATATATATCTGATATTTAAACCTTTAGGAGCCACCAATCCATTATAACCTGGATTGTTTTGAATTGCATCATAAAGACACTCTCCACTAGCACCATAAGACTCGTATAGCCATTCCTTAGCTGATATAGTTTTTGTATTTATAATATTAGCAATTTTTATCCTTTCTTCATCCATCTTTTCTAAAAACTTACCTATAGATGGAGTAATTCCTTCTTTATAATATTCAAATGGTGCTCCCCTTTCTATATGACCACTATTTAATAGTGTTGGAGCTGGATGAAATATAGCTCCATAGTTGTTTAAACTTGTTTCAATGACATCTCTTGCTGGTTTAAATTGTGGATAGGCACTATAAAGCATGCTTATCACTTCATCTGTTCTAATTGCTGGTATACAAGCTAGTGAAACTTCATTCTTTACTTTGAAAATATGGGCACTATTGGGGCTCGTAGCACGACAAGCATATATAAAGGTTTGTGCTTCAGCTACTACAATATCCTTGTCACAGCCACATTTTCTTATAGTACTATATACTTCCAAAGCTCCTCCTGTCCTTCCAGGATTTAAAACAATTATCTGCCCATCCTCCAAATAGGGAGCCATCTCTTTTGCAATATAATTGTGACCCATAGCTGGAATAGTCACCATTATAATATCAGCATCTTTTATCACTTCCCCCACATTGCTGCTAACTTTATTTAACACTCCAATGCCTTCTTCTTCCCCAGTAAGAACAATAGTTGGATTCTCAATTAGTGGCATTATTTTTTCTAAAGTTCTATTGTACAAATTTACTGTAAATCCACTCTTGGCCAAATAGCCAGCCATAGCAATTCCACCATTACCTGCACCTAATACTGAATAAATCATACTATTACCTCCTTTGAATACCTAAAATATTTACAGCAAAATTAAAGACTATGGGGAACCATAGTCAGGTGACAATAGAATACCAATCCCCCTTCCACGCTTACGAGGTTAGCTGATGGGTTCGGGTTAAGGGCATACCCTACCTTATGGAATAAAAAGGATTCACCCCAAATATTGGTTCCCCCGCTCTTCTCACTTTATTTGTGAAAAAATTAAGCGATATAAATATATGTTGGAATTTGACATATTTTGTCAGTTGTTTTTTGTATACATAAACAAGCTATTGTATAGCTTTTATCATATTATTGGTTTTTTAGTCGATTTATTGTGTATGTCTTTGAATTATTGAAAAGAAATATTAGATAAAATATGAACTGAAATACTAATCTAGAAAGAGTTTCACGAAATGAAAACTCATAAAAAATTGGTAAATTATCCTTAAAACATATTATATCAAACATATATAATTAAATCAAGCTTTTATAGGATGT
>JAKPAR010000128.1 GCA_029779375.1 Bacillota bacterium
AGGGAAAATGGCCGCTGCTTTAAGACGTCTTGGATTTGACAAGGTATTTGACACAGATTTTGCTGCAGACTTGACTATAATGGAAGAAGGATACGAGCTTCTTAATAGACTTAAAAATAACGGAAAACTTCCTATGATTACTTCATGCTCACCAGGATGGATTAAATACTGTGAGCACTATCATCCTGAATTTTTAGACAATCTATCTACTTGTAAATCTCCTCATGAAATGTTAGGTGCTGTAATAAAGACTTATTATGCTGAGAAAAATGGAATAGATCCAAAAGATATATTTGTAGTTTCAATAATGCCATGTACTGCTAAAAAGTTTGAAGCTAAAAGAGAAGAATTGAGTGCTTCTGGATATCAAGATGTAGATGTAGTTCTTACAACTAGAGAACTAGGAAAGATGATTAAACAAGCTGGAATAGATTTTATGAGACTTCCAGATGAAGATTTTGACGAAGTATTAGGAGAATCTACTGGAGCCAGTGTTATATTTGGAGTTACAGGTGGGGTCATGGAGGCAGCTCTAAGAACTGTAGCAGAAGTAGTTACGGGAAAGAAACTTGAGAAAATAGAATTTGAGGAAGTTAGAGGATTAGAAGGAATAAAAGAAGCAGAAATACCTCTAGGTGATATAAACGTGAAATTGGCAGTAGCAAATAGTACTGGTTGTGCGAATGCTTTGCTTGAAAAGGTAAGGAAAGGGGAAGCAGAATATCATTTTATTGAAATAATGGGTTGCCCTGGCGGCTGTGTAAATGGTGGAGGGCAGCCATTTGTCAGTGATTTAGTGAGAACTAATGAAAATTATATTTTAAAGAGAGCTAATGCATTGTATGAAGAAGATGAAGCAAAAGTCATAAGAAAATCTCATGAAAATCCTATGATACAAAAAATTTATGAAGAATATTTTGGAGAACCAAATAGTCACAAAGCCCATGAAATTCTCCATACTCATTATGTAAAAAGACCTAAGTATATAGATTAAAAATAGACCCCATTTTGGGATCTATTTTTAACAAAAATTTAATTTGATTTTGAATATAAAATTTGATAAAATATAGGTATTATTTAAAAAAAATAATAATAAATGACAAAAAAATAAAAGTGGTGGAGGAATTAAAAATGGTTTTTGAAAAAATCATAGGAATAACTAACAAAATTTTATGGGATTATCTTTTGATTTTCTTATTGGTTGGAGTAGGGGTATACTATACTTTTAAACTCAAATTTGTTCAAGTAAGAAAACTACATCCTGCCATGAAGCAAGTATTTGGTGGAATTTTTAAAAAAAGTGAAAAAGCAGATAATGATGGTATGACTTCTTTTCAAGCTTTAGCTACAGCTATAGCTGCCCAAGTTGGGACAGGAAACTTAGCAGGTGTAGCTACAGCCATAATATCAGGTGGTCCAGGAGCTATATTTTGGATGTGGGTAAGTGCTTTTTTTGGGATGGCAACAATTTTTGCAGAGGCTGTATTAGCTCAAATTTACAAAGAAAAAGTTGATGGTGAAATAACAGGAGGTCCTGCTTACTATATAAGCAAAGGACTAAAAAATAGGGGACTAGCAGTATTTTTCTCTATAGCAATCATAATTGCACTAGGATTTGTAGGAAATATGGTTCAATCAAATTCTATAGCAGCAGCTATGAACAATGCTTTTGATGTTTCGAAAGTTGTTGTTGGTATAATAATTGCTTTTCTAACATTTTTAATATTTACTGGTGGAATGACTAGAATAGCTTCATTTACTGAAATGGTAGTACCATTTATGGCTTTATTGTATATAGTTGGAAGTGTAATAATTGTATTAATGAATTATAAAAATATTGGACCAGCTTTTGAAATGATATTTAAAGGGGCTTTTAGTCCTCAAGCAGTTGCAGGAGGAGTTTTTGGTGTTTCAATGAAGCAAGCTGTAAGGTTCGGTGTTTCAAAAGGACTATTTTCAAATGAAGCTGGTATGGGTTCTACACCTCATGCTCATGCAGTAGCAAAGGTAAATCACCCAGCAGAACAAGGTCTTGTTGCAATAGTTGGAGTTGTTATTGACACTTTGGTTATTTGTACTTTAACTGCATTGGTCATACTTACAACAGGAGTTTATACTTCTGGTTCAACAGGACCGATACTTACACAGTTGGCATTTACGGCTGGATTTGGAAAGTTTGGAAATCCATTTATAGCCATTAGTTTATTTTTCTTTGCTTTTTCCACTATTATTGGTTGGTATTTTTTTGGAGAAGCAAATGTAAAGTTTTTGTTTGGAGAAAGGGGAATTAAATATTATAGAATTTTAGTTCTTATATTTTTAGTATTAGGTTCAACATTGGAAGTACAACTTGTATGGGATATGGCAGATACATTTAATGGACTTATGGTTATCCCAAATATAATTGCTTTATTTGCTTTAAGTTCAAAAGTAAAAGATTCTTTATCTA
>JAKPAR010000155.1 GCA_029779375.1 Bacillota bacterium
GATATGGAGGATTTTCAAAAGATGGTGAGTATATAATTAGACTTGCAGAAAGTGTAAATACTCCACTTCCATGGGTAAATGTTATAGCGAACAGGAACTTTGGTTTTATAGTTTCTGAAACAGGGATTGGATTTACTTGGGCTCATAATAGTAGAGAAAACAAACTTACACCTTGGTACAATGACACTTTATTAGATGTGCCTGGAGAAATAATATATTTACGTGACGATAAGGATGGTCATATATGGACTATGACTCCCTCACCCATAAGAGAAAAAGAAGAGTATATTATAACTCATGGGCAAGGCTATTCAAGATTTTATCATTATAGTCATGGAATTGAACAAATACTTGATGTATATGTACCTTTAGAAGAAAATATTAAAATAAATCTAATTAAATTGAAAAACAATTCCAATATTGAAAGAAAATTAACAATTGTATATTATATAAGGCCAGTATTAGGGGTGAGTGATGAGATAACGGCTAGAAATATTGAAACTTATATGGATAAAACTACAGATATATTTGTAATTAAGAATTCAACAAATACTGAGTTTAAAGGTAGTACTATATTTTTAGCTTCTTCTATAGATATAAAGAGTTTTACTGGAGATAGAATTGAGTTTTTGGGAAATTTTGGCTCGTTAGAAAAACCAGAAGGATTAAAAAAAGATATTCTTTCCAATAGAGCTGGAATAGGATACGATCCTTGTGGGGCTATAGAAATGGAATTAAGTATACCAGGTGGAAGTCAGTGTGAAATAACATTGTTGATGGCAGAAAGCCAAAATATAGAATCAGGATATGATTTAGTGAAAAAATATAAAGATGTAGAAAAATCTAAAGAAGCACTAAATATGGCCCAAAATTATTGGAAGGAAAAGTTGGATATAATAAAGGTATCAACCCCAGATCCTTCTATGAATTTGTTGATGAACAATTGGCTCATATATCAGACGGTGGTTTCAAGAATGTGGGCAAGGGCAGGATTTTATCAGGTCGGGGGAGCCTATGGAGCTAGAGATCAAATGCAAGATGCTATGAATGCTATATATGTTTTTCCTGGTGAGTGTAGAAGACAAATTTTAAATGTATGCAGACATCAGTTTAAAGAAGGGGATGTACAGCATTGGTGGCATCCATCACCTATGACAGATATCCACAAGGGTATCAGGACTAAATATACGGATGATTTACTATGGCTGCCATATGCTACTGAAGAATATGTGAGTATTACAGGAGATTATTCAATTTTAGATGAAAAAGTTCCTTTTATAGAAAGTGAAGTACTTAATGAGGAAGAACAAGAAAGATATGAAGTGCCAAGCCTTTCTAATGAGATTGGTACAGTTTATGAACATTGTATCAGAGCTATTGAAAAATCTCTTAAATTTGGAGAAAGAGGATTGCCTCTTATGGGTTCTGGAGACTGGAACGATGGCATGAACAAAGTTGGATATAAGGGAAAGGGTGAAAGCATTTGGCTTGGATGGTTTTTGGGAAGTGTATTAAAAGATTTTATACCTATATGTAAATATAAAAAAGATGAAGAAAGGGCAAAAAAATATGAAAAAGTATTGTATGATTTAAAGGTTGCTATGGGGAAAAATGCTTGGGATGGAGATTGGTATTTGAGAGCATATTTTGATGATGGAACTCCTCTTGGTTCTAAAGAAAATGATGAGTGTAGAATAGATTCTATTTCTCAATCTTGGGCAGTCATATCATCTTTGGGAGAAAAGGAAAAAAACAAAAAGGCTTTGGAATCAGTTCAAAAATATCTTATAAGAGAAGAAGATGGAATGATTCTTCTTTTGACTCCACCTTTTTCTGATGGAGTTTTAGATCCAGGATATATTAAAAGCTATGTACCTGGGGTAAGAGAAAATGGAGCTCAATATACCCATGCAGCAGCTTGGGTGATAGGTGCTTTTGCTATGATGGGAGAGGGAGATAAAGCACTTAA
>JAKPAR010000177.1 GCA_029779375.1 Bacillota bacterium
GTAAGTACTACTTCTTCCAATGTAGCTCTTGAAGCGACAATTTTAGGTGCTTCAGTGTCTTTTGTTATAGTGAATGAATGGTTTTCATCAATGGATCTATAATTTGCATAGTCTTCTATTTTGCTAGTAGTTAGAATATGCGTTCCCTCACTTAATGCAGTATAGAAGTTTAAATATACTATATGATCTTCATTTTTTACAGAACCTGAAAATCTTTTTCCGTCTATTTGGAAATTGGAACTGCTAGTTGATTTTATTGGTTCTGAAAAATATACTTTAAGTACTTTGTTTCCAAGTTGTTTTACTTCTACTACTCTTGGTATTTGATTGTCAAAGGCCTCAAATTCAACATTTTCGAAAGATAGTTCTTCTCCACCTGCTGATTTAATTCTTGAAATAGATACTTTATATCTTCTTTGGTTGACCATTAGAGAATTGTCAGCTAGAGTTAAGATTACTTGTCTGTCTCCATCTTCAAGTCTTACTTTTTTTATGGTTCCTGCATTTGTGTAGTAGTTGCTTGCAAATAAGGCAGTGTTTTTATCTACAGCTTTTGTGAAAGTCAATTTTATTTCTTTTAGATTGTCTGCTTTTACATCTGATAGTTCAAAAGGTAATTCTTTTATAGTGAAACTTTCATATTTGGTATAGTAGTTGCCATTTGAAAATCTATAATTGTAGTTTCCGCTTTGTAGTCCTTTGACTTCTACAGAAAATCTTCCATTGCTGTCAAGAGGTATATCTACTACTTTTTCACCTGTGGTGATATTTGAAGATACAGGTTTTATATTTAGTTTGAGTGTTTTAACTCCTGTGGCTATACCTTCTATTTGAACTGTGTCTTTATTTACTGTAGCTTTGTTTTCTACTGTGAAGGCATCGGGAATATTCATATTTAAAAATTCAGCCAATGTAGTGTTGGTACCTTTTTTGTTTATCCTGAGGGCATTTACAGTCATGACAGCCATAAGGCCTCTTTCCACTTCTTTGTTTGCTGGCATGGCTTCTATATTGTTCATGATGCCAAGTTTAGTAGCTTCATCTGGAACTTCTCCCCATTTTGATGCTTCTTCATTGTAATCAAGTGCTCTTAAAAGAACTGCTTGAAGTTGTTGAACAGTGACAATTTCATTGAATCCAAATTTAGTTGGAGTTTTTCCCTCTATTAATTTTTTGTTCATGGACCAATTTATATATGATTTGTAGAAGGGATTTGTCACGTCCTTGAAAGGAACTTCAGCTTTGCTATATCTTGCTTTGTCCTCTTCTCTAAATAGTCTACTGACTAAAACAACCATATCTTGCCTTTTAAGTTTTTGTTCCAACATGAGATCTCCACTTTCGTTTCCTTGAAGTATTCTTGAAGAACCAAGAATTTCTCCACATTGTTTGTATAGCTCATCTTGAGTAGAATCAGCTAATGCTGGAGTTAAATTGAGTAATACTAGTACGATAGATAGTACCAATGCGATTGATTTTTTCATTATTTTTTCTCCCCTTTCATAATCTTTATTTAATTAGATTATACTACAAAAGAGTTGATTTAAATATTACAATAAGGTTACTTTAGGCTTTTTAAGCTATGAGAGCTACTTAAATTTTGTTGACATATAAAAGTCATTGAGATAGAATACTATAGTTAATGTACTAAAAATAAGGAGGGTTTTTTGGGATGCCAACTAAGTATATATTTGTTACGGGCGGTGTAGTATCATCACTAGGCAAAGGTATCACAGCTGCAAGTCTAGGTCAATTGTTAAAGAGCAGAGGACTCAAAGTGACTATTCAAAAATTTGACCCATACATAAATGTAGATCCAGGAACTATGAGTCCTTATCAGCACGGTGAAGTATTTGTTACAGACGATGGTGGAGAGACAGATTTGGACTTAGGCCATTATGAAAGATTTATAGACATAAATTTGAGCAAAAATAGCAATACTACTACAGGAAAGATTTACTGGTCAGTTCTCAACAAAGAGAGAAAAGGGGAATATTTAGGTAGAACAGTACAAGTTATTCCTCATATTACCAACGAAATAAAAGAGAGAATTAAAAGAGCGGGAAAAGAAAAAGAAGTAGATGTAGTCATCACAGAAATAGGTGGAACTGTTGGTGATATAGAGAGTTTACCTTTTTTAGAAGCTATAAGACAATTTAAAAGTGATATAGGAAGAGAAAATGTCATGTATATTCATGTGACATTGGTTCCTTATCTTTCAAAAGCTGGAGAATTAAAGACAAAGCCTACTCAACACAGTGTGAAGGAACTTAGAAGCATTGGAATTCAGCCAGATGTTCTTATCTGTAGAACAGAGAAACCCCTTTCAGAAGATCTAAAGGACAAAATAGCATTATTTTGTGATTTAGAGCCATCAGAAGTTATCCAAAATTTAGATGCAGAAACTCTATATGAAGTGCCACTTATGCTTGAAAAAGAAGGACTTCCAGAACTTGTTATTGAACATTTGGGACTTGAGTGCAATGAATTGGATTTGAAAGAGTGGAAGGGCATTGTAGAAAAAGTTAAAAATCCAAAGGGAAAAGTGACAGTAGCTCTTGTAGGGAAATATGTGGAACTTAAGGATGCATATATTTCAGTAGCTGAAGCACTAAAACATGGTGGAATTGAAAATGATTTAGATGTGGATATTAAATGGGTTCACTCTGAGGATTTGGATGAATCAAATTGCTGTGAAGTTTTAAAGGGCGTAGATGGTATACTTGTTCCTGGTGGATTTGGAGATAGAGGAGTAGATGGAAAGATTTGTGCTATAAAGTTTGCAAGGGAAAACAAGGTGCCTTATCTAGGAATATGCTTGGGAATGCAATTGGCAGTAGTGGAGTTTGCAAGAAATGTAGCAGGACTAAAGGATGCTCATAGTTCAGAGTTAAATCCAAATACAAATTATCCAGTGATAGATCTTATGCCAGAACAAAGGGATATAGACGAAATGGGTGGAACTATGAGACTTGGATTATATCCATGTAAGCTTAAAGAAGGTACAAAGGCTTTTGAGGCTTATAAAGATGAACTTATATATGAAAGACATAGACATAGATATGAATTTAACAATGAATACAGAGATACGTTTATAGAGAATGGACTTGTTGTAAGTGGAACGAGTCCTGATGAGAGACTTGTGGAAATAGTTGAACTTAAAGACCATCCTTGGTTTGTGGCAGTTCAATTCCATCCAGAATTTAAATCTAGACCAACTAGATCTCATCCATTATTTAGAGAATTCATAAAGGCATGTAAAGAATATAGTTGTTCGAAAATAAGAGGAGCAATTGCTCCTCTTATTCTGTCCTTATAGCTTCAAGAGCACTTAAATTCATAGCTCTCTTTGCTGGATAATATCCTGATATTAGTCCTACAAATGTAGAAAAGGCCATAGCTGCAAGTACGAGCCATATTGGGACGATGCTTATCTTTGTCATTCCCATAGGGCCTACAATATCTCCCCCCAGACTAGGGGCCAGTTTGTTTATGACAAATGACAATAATTCGCTAATCCCTACACCTAGGATTCCTCCAAATAGCCCTATCATTCCAGATTCAAATAGAAATAGTCTTTTTATGTCTCCAAGGGATGCCCCTATGACTTTCATGATTCCAATTTCTTTGGTTCTTTCGTATATACTCATGACCATAGTATTTGTGATACCTATAGCTGCTACAAGAAGTGATACTGCTCCTATTCCTCCAAGTATTGCTTGAATTGTATTTGAGGTTTTTTTCATGCTTTCTAGATAATCAGAAAGGCTATAGGCATTGTATCCCATGTCTTTTATTTGAGTTTGAACTTCTTGAACTTTGTTTATATCATCTACTTTAACTAAAACTGTTTGATATCCTCTCTGTCTTTTTCTTTCTTCAGGGCTTATTTTGTTTCCTTCAGCTTTGTTTTTTTCTTGTATAAGTTTTTTTACTTGTTCAATAGGCATATAGGCATAGTATCCTTTTTCATAATCTCCTTCAGCCAATATGCCTACAGTTTTAAATTTATAGGTCTTATAATTTGGTTTTTTTGAATTGTCTTGAGAGATTTGTGGTCCTCTTTTTTTAGACCCATATTCCATGTCAAAGGTAAAGATGAGTTTATCTTTTACAAGATCTATTTTTGGTTCCTTATAGTTGTATCCTGAGCTATTTTCATCATAAAACATATTTTTTACTTCTCCACCATATACTACTGCCAAATCATCGCTACTTTTTAGAAGTCTTCCATCTGCTAATTTATAGTCGAAGTCTTCCATATTTTTAGGGTCTACACCTCTGATGGATAAATAGCAGGAGTATCTTCCATCTACTAATTTGCCGGAAGTTTCTATAATAGGAGTTACAGCTTTTACACCATTTATTTTTGAAAAGGCAATTAAAGATTTTTCATTTAATTCTTCCTGCTTTTTCGATTTATTCATATTTGGCTGTGAGTATCCACGATATCCTTGACTTACGGTGATGATATTTAAGCTTCCCATTTCACTTATTTGTTGTTTGAAGGCTTCTTTCATTCCAAATCCCAGAGAAAGCATGACAATGATGGAACTTGTTCCTATGACTACACCAAGTACTGTCAAGAAGGTTCTGAGTTTTCTTCTCCATAGGTTTTTAAGTCCCATGGAGACTAAGTCTTTGCTATTCATCTAGAGCCATACCTTCCTTTTTCTTTTTTCTATTTTTGTAGAATTTGATTCCCCCTATTCCGCCACCAACAATTATAGCTAGTATTATCCAGAATTTTTTACTTTTTAAAATCCCCTTAGATTGATTCATATCTGGATTCATATCGTCTGGAAATTCGTCCATAGGTGGAGCTTCTTCTACATTTAATTTGAAATCTTTTCTTATTTCCACATGTTCACCAGAGGTATCGTCATAGGAAAAAACTAGAGTTCCTTTTATTTCTCCAGGAGAGTCAGGTATGATTGTGCCTTCAAAAGTTTCACTATTTCCAGATTCAAAATTTCCTACATAATAGTTTCCATTTTCAGTTTGAAAATCGCCTTCAAGACTGACCATAGTATTGTAGAGTGTGACTTTTCCCATATTGTAGAATTCTACCATTACAGGTATGGGTTGTCCTACATAGTTTTCAGTAGGAATACTTATTTCTCCTATTTCTAATTTTGACTGTTGAACTACAGGTACACCTATGAGTTCTGTAGCTGTATATTCTTGACCTTCAGTATCTTCATATTCAAAGTTTGCAGTGATATTGTAGGATTTTGCTTTGGCATCAGGTACTGTAAACATGGTGATGGTTTTTCCTACTCTTCCCTTTGGTGGAATAGAATCTATATAGAAGGTATTGCTACTACCTACAGGAGTAAATACATTTCCTGTTTCTTCTGTTTTTTCATCTACAACAAGGGAAATCTTTATGTTTTTCACAGTTTTTTTTGCATTTGTATTGAAAAATGATAAATTCATTGTGAAGTTTTCTCCTGCTTTTGCTAATGCTGGTTCAAAACTATATTGGTCTATGATTAATTTTGGTTTTCCCTTATTTGCTCCTTCGCCTTTGTCAATTTTTTCTACGTAAACTCCTACATATTGAGTGACTACAGATTTTTCTTTTCCAGCATTTAATTCATCTTCATATTCTACAGTTATATTTATAGGATAGTTTTTGGTAGTGGCTTCAGCTGTTGGAGAAAGGACAAAAGTGAAATTGGCACTTTTCCCTGCTTCCAAAGTGTTTAATTTTTTTATGCTTGCAGTTTTAGGAATTATAGCTGGGTCAGAACTTTCCACAGATACTTTTACATTGTTTGCAATAGTATCCCCAAGGTTTTTCACATCAAATCCTATGGTGAAATCTTTTCCTGGTCTTATTGTATCTGAGGGATACAATATATTTTCGATGACAATATTTGAACCTTTGTTGTTGTTGTCAAGACTTAAAAAGAATTTTTGTGTATCTTCATAGCTTTGTCCTAGATTGTCTTTGTATGTCATCTTTAAATCTAGACCATGATTTCCTCTAGGAATATTTTTAGAAGATTT
>JAKPAR010000277.1 GCA_029779375.1 Bacillota bacterium
ATAAAAGAGGAATATCAAAGTCATCTAAGCATTGTACAATGTTTCTATTTAATCCACTAGAATAAGGCATTATTTCTACTACTGCTTCTACTTCGGCTCCCTCCAACATAAGTCTTCTAGCCATTATAAGGCCTATATCCCCTGAACCAAGTATCACTACTTTTTTGCCTACTTGATAACCTTCTATATTTATAAATCTTTGAGCAGTACCAGCAGTAAATATTCCCGCTGGTCTTGTTCCTGGAATCATTATAGCTCCTCTTGGTCTTTCTCTACAGCCCATAGCAAGAACTATTGCCTTTGCATTTATATTTATAAATCCATCAACTCCATTTATAGCACTGATAGATTTATCTTTATTTATATCCAAAACCATAGTATCTAATTTATATTCAATTCCCATTTCCTTCAATTCATTTATAAATCGTTCTGCATACTGAGGCCCTGTAAGTTCTTCTTTAAATACATGGAGACCAAAACCATTGTGAATACACTGTTTAAGTATTCCTCCAAGTTCTTTATCTCTTTCTATAACAAGGATATTTTCTATCCCTTCTTTTTTTGCTTCAATAGCCGCCGCAAGTCCAGCTGGTCCTCCTCCAATCACTACAATATCATAATCCACTAAAATCACCCCTTTCTTAAACTTCCTTTGTTTGTCCGATTAAAATATATGAATCCACTCCATCTTTAACTATTTCAGTCATATCTTTATTTAATTCTCTTGCCAATATTTCCATGACTCTTGGAGAACAAAATCCACCTTGACATCTTCCTGTACCTGGTCTAGTCCTTTTCTTGACTCCATCTACAGTAGTAGCTCCTGCATTTCTATGGATACAATCTACTATTTCACCTTCAGTTATACTTTCACATCTACAGATAATTCTTCCATACCTTGGGTCCTTTTTTATCAATTCATTTTTTTCTTCATCACTTAACTCATTAAATCTTATGACTTTTTTCCTTCTAGGATTAAAATCTTTGTTTTCTTTTAATCCTCCCGATATTTCTTTTAAAAGCTCTACTACATATTCTGCAATAGCTGGTGAAGAAGTAAGCCCTGGAGATTTTATACCTGCTACATTTATAAATCCCTTAGCATCTATTGCTTCCCCAATAATGAAATCTCCTGTACTTGGTTCATTTCTAATTCCAGTAAAATTGGTGATATTCTTGCCAAAAGGTATTCCCTCTATACTTTTTCTTGCAACTTTCTTTATCTCATTTAATCTATCTCTTGAAGTTTCCTTTGACTCTTTTGATTCTGCTATTTGGTTGTCTGGACCAATCATTAGATTTCCATGAACAGTAGGAGTGACTACTACTCCCTTTCCATAAGACTTTGGACATTGGAAAATCACTGTATTAACCATATCCCCTACACTTTTATCAAGGACAAAATACTGACCATTTTTAGGTATTATGTCAAATTTCTCATCTGATACCATGCTATTTATCTTATCTGCATATACTCCTGCACAGTTTATAATGTACTTTGCATAGAGCTTCTTTTCTGTGGTCTCTACTAAATATCCTTCTTCTAATTTAGATATATTTAACACTTCATTGTTTAAAAGCAATTCAACTCCATTATCAACAGCATTTTCTGCAAGAGCTATAGCCAATTCCCAAGGCCCTATAATGCCTGCTGTAGGTGCATACAAAGCTTTTGTCACTTCTTTTCCGATATTTGGCTCTATATTTTCTATTACTTCTCTATTTAATATTTTTAATTGAGGCACACCATTTTTTTGTCCTCTTTCATACAATTCATCGATGGTTTTCTCATCTTCCTCATCAAAACCAAGCACTAATGAGCCTATTCTCTTAAAAGGCACATCCAATTCTTCACAGACTTTGTCAAACATAGGATTGCCTTTCACATTGAATTTAGCCATATTTGTCCCAGGTTTTGGATCATAACCCGCATGAACTATACCAGTATTTGCTTTTGTACAACCATTTGATATATCATTTTCCCTTTCTATAAGCACAATATTTAAATCATATCGTGACAATTCTCGGGCTATAAAAGTACCAACAATACCTGCTCCTATTATTGCTACATCATACATAAATAAAACCCCCTTCTTGTTTCACATATACCATACTTTTTCATTGCTTGTAGATATAGCTATAGCTCCTGAATTTAAGCTTTGAATCACATCCTCTTTATCCATTATGAGTCCACCAGTAATTATAGGCGTATTCGTTTCTTCGAAAATTTTCTTCACTATTTTAGGCATTGTTCCAGGCAATATCTCTACAGCATCTGGCCTTGTAGTTTTTATAGACCTTATACCTGTATCTAGAGATAGGGAATCCAGTATAAATAATCTTTGTATTGTTAAAATATCAAATTCCTTGGCAAGTTTGATTAAATTGCTTTTTGTAGTAATAATCCCATCTGGCTTTACATTTTTAACTATATATTCTAATCCCCAATTGTCTTTAGAAATACCCTCTACTAAGTCTATATGGACATAAACCCCTTTGCCATTAGATTTTATCTTGTACACTATATCTTCTAGATTGAATATATTTCCCGTTAATAGAAATATATTTTCACAAGGTGAATTTAATGCACTATTTAAATTATTTAAATCATTTACCGCTGCTATAATAGGGTTTTGTGCTATTCTAGAATAAAAGCTATCTCCCATTTTTAGCCCTCCTATTTTCATCTCCTAAAAAAACAAAAAAGTGCACCGCCAAACCTGTCCCCAAGTTTTTTGATACACTCTCATTTTCTCATTTTATATTTAATTTATGCTGATTGTATTTATTATATCATCTTTATGATTTAATGTAAATATATTGGGAAATTTTCTATATATTTTCTTCCATACATTTTAAATCTTCTTCTGTATAATCTTTTTTTGTGAAATCTCCATGCTTGACAAACAACATACATAAAAGTGCTGCTGAAAAGGCAATACATGAATAGATAAATAACGGCTTATAGCTATGAACCATATCTCTTATCCAACCAAATAATATTGGGCTTACAATTGCAGCACAAGATGAAAAAAAGTAATAATACCCCGTATAAGTCCCAACTCCACCTCTTGGGGCCATTTCTACTACCATTGGATAAGAATTTATATTTATAAGAGCCCAGAACATTCCTCCAATGATTAAGAGAACTACCATAGCAGAAACATTTTTTACAAATATCAACAAAGTAAATACTGCTAAAGCCCCTACAATACCCAACAATATGGTCTTCTTTCTTCCCAATTTAGTCCCGACAAAACCAGCAGGTATAGCAAAAATCAAAAAAGAAAGGGAAAATGAAGTTAAAATCATAGAAGCTTTTCCTGGATCTATTCCCAATTCATATTGACCATATAGCGAAAAAAAAGTTTCTACAGCATTAAAACCTGTAAACCAGAAAAATATTGCAAACAATATGAAAAGTAAACTTTTGCTTTTAGCTATATCCTTTTCTTTGCTTTTAACTTTTTCTTTTTCTTCCACCATTTTAGGCTCTTTTATAAAAACATATAATAATATAAGTGCCATTGTCATTATTATGGAAGACATATAGAAAGGATAAGCAGTTCCTTTTTTATATAGAAAACCCCCCAATCCATAAGCTATAACAGCAGCCAAACCTCCCATGAAATTTATGACTCCATTGGCTTTACTTCTGAGATGACTAGGTGTTACATCGGGCATAAGTGCTACAGTTGGAGCTCTAAATATACTCATTGAAAAATTCATAAGTATCACAAAAGTCATGAGCATAAATAAACTATTGGCACTGGGTATAAGAGAGCAAAAAATTGCTGCTAAAGGGACTCCAATCAATAAATATGGCATCCTTCTACCAAATCTAGTATTAGTCTTGTCACTTAATGCTCCAAAAATTGGTTGAAATATTACTGCAAACAAATTGTCTATAGTCATTACAGCTCCTATAAGAGTAGTACTTTTGATATAGTTTTCCAGCATTATAGGTACAAAAGAGTTATAAACTGGCCATACAATACTTACCGAAAAAAAACCTAATCCCAAAACAAACGTTTTCCTATAGTCTAATTTTTCTTGACCCACTTAACTCATCCTTTCTATATAATGATTATGAATTATATCTAATTATTCTACATATTTTTCAATAATCCTTTATTAAAAAAATTTCTCCTAAAGGAGAAATTTTCATATTTCATCATCTTCTTTTTTGGGATATCCTAGCCTATCTAGTACTAAATTGTATCCATCTGCTCCATAATTAAGAGCTCGACTGATTCTACTTATAGTAGCTGTACTAGCTCCAGTTTTAGCTTCAATTTCATTGTAGGTCTTGTTCATTCTAAGCATCTTGGCTACTTCAAGTCTTTGGGCAATAGATTGTATTTCTTTTACAGTGCATATATCTTCAAAAAAGCGATAACATTCTTCTAAGTTTTCAAGTTTAAGTATTGCTTCAAAAAAAGAATCTATCTGTTCATCTTTTATTTTAGAGTTGTAACTCATAAGCACACCTCCTTTATTACTTTACTCTATTCTACTTTAACTTGGAAAACCCTTCTAAAAAACAAAATTTTAACACTTTATTAACAAAATCTTCAACTTTTTTATGAACCGTAAAATACAAATGTATAAAAAATCTAG
Source organism: Bacillota bacterium (assembly GCA_029779375.1). Lineage (GTDB taxonomy): Bacteria > Bacillota > Clostridia > Tissierellales > Sporanaerobacteraceae > Sporanaerobacter. The sequence goes on from JAKPAR010000277.1 coordinate 4,621, forward strand.
GACATTTTATCCTAGAT
>JAKPAR010000198.1 GCA_029779375.1 Bacillota bacterium
TGGAGATTTATCCCAAGGAGAATTATTATACTATATATAGATATGACAAAGAACGAAGTATGATAAAAAAGAAATCTATGGAAAGTGGGCTGAAGCTAATAGATACAACTTTTGCAAATTCTCCAAATCCTAATCATGGCAGTATATGTTTTACTCCTACGGGCTCACCCTCAAAGGCAGGAACGGTAAATATGAAAAGTAGAAAAGGAAAGAAAATTGAATTGACAGTGGAAGTTGCAACTGGGAAAGTCAATATTTATATTGATGGAGATGAAGTCAAATGAATCGTAGGGGATTCATACTATTGGAAGTATTGCTGGGGATGTTTCTATTGGGGATTATATCAGTGACCTTTCTTCCAATTATAAATTCTGCACAAAATAATTTATATCTGCTAGAAACTAAAAATGATATGAAATATTTTGCAGAAACTGTTTTAGAAAGAATAAAGGCTTTTGAATTTGATAGTGAAAATGATGAATACATATTGGATATGAGATTGAAAATTTTAATGGAAAGGTTTTGTAGAGAAACTACAGCAGAAGTAGAACTGCCAATATTTGATAGAGAAGAATATAAATACTTGATTAAGATAAATAAAATAAATCAAAATGAAAACCTATGGAAAATAAGAGTTAATATTACCTCAAAAGAAAATAGCGAGAGGATAAAAGATGTGGTTCTTGAAGCTTATGTTCCAAAACCTAAAAAAAAATGATAAGAAAGGTTTTACATTGATTGAGCTTGTTGCAGGATTAGCTGCTAGTTCTATTTTAGCTTTGGCTTTTTATTCTGTATTTAATTATTGTATAAATATAAATTTAATTGAAGAAGAAAGAAATGATTTATCTCTAAATGGTAGATATGCCATTGAATACATGAAGCGAGAAATAAAAACTGCAGATGAAATCCTATCTACAGATAATTTCAAAGGTCTAAATGATAAATTCAAAAATAATGTTGGGTTTGTTTTGAAGACATTGGAGAAGAAACTTAGTGATGACAAATACATATATAAATATATACTTTACTATAAAGATGGGAATAGCCTTAAAAGAGTTACAGCAGAAGGTCCAAATATAAATGCCATAAGGTTTTCTTCTTTTAATGGAGTCAATACTATTGCCTCAAATGTAAAATCTATTGATGGAACTTATATAGATTTTAAAAATAAAAAAATAGTACTAAATATTTTATTGTCTGGGGACATGGGAAGAGAAATGAGATTCAATATAGAAATATATATAAGATGCCCTGTAAGCTACTAGTAGAGGTGTTTATATGACAAAAAATGATGGATCAATAATCATATTAGCAGTGCTTATTTGGAGTTTTGTAATGATTGTAGCTAATTTTTTTTTATACTCTGTCTACTTGGACAGCTTAATAGTAAGCACAAGTTTGAAAAGCACTCAGTCATCTTATAGAGCTGAGGACAAGATACATATATGTTTTAATGAAGATGAATATTACAGAGAAGAATTAATTCCAATGTTAAAGCATTATGTAAAAAATGGATATAATAAAAAGATTATAGGTGATAAGAAAATAGTTTTAAGAGGTATTTCTTTTAGCCCGGAAGATACAAATTATGTAAAAGTGACAAATATACATAGAGAAAATGGTATATTGAAAGGTGAAATTGTATCTACGGGTATTTATGATTCAATAGAAAAAACTGCTACTGGAATGTTCAATATCATAAATCCTAAATACATGAACAACGGACCAATAATATCGAAGAACAATGTAGAAGATGAAGAGTTTTTTAAAGATATATTTGATGATTTTAAATTGTATGATTTTGAGAATAAAATTCAATGTATTGAGTCTTCTAATTTTGACAAAGTAAATATATGTATTCTAGGAGAAGGTAAAATTAGAATTGATTATTACCGTTATGAAAAGGATATTCCTGTGCATCAAGATTTTTTAGACAAAAATGAAGTTTTTATTATAGTCAACAAACCTGATGGAGATAAATGCCAAACATCTATTATAAATGAGAACAAATTTGACAATGGGGATTTAAATGGAATAATATATGTAAAGGGTGATTTAAACATATTTGATGCTATTGCTTTCAATGGTATAATTTTAATTGATGATGGAGAATTAGAAGTTTTTTCCGAAGACAAACCTGAGATAAACGGACTTGTCATTTTGAACAATTATAGAGGAAATGAAAAATCAATTGAAAGTCAGACTAGTTTGGAATATAAATTAGGCATAGTAGAAAAATATGGTGTATATCTATCTAATTTTGTTGAACCTGAAATTTACGCAATTAAAGAAAATTCTATTATGCAATGAAAGGTGATAGAAATGAAATTATATAATATTATGGAAGATGAAGTTAAGTATGCCATAGATAAAATATTAAAAACAAGAAAAGATATATGTGATTGTGAAAAATGCAGATTGGACATAGCAGCAATAGCACTAAATCATTTGCCACCTAAATATGTTGTAACTGAAAAAGGTGAGCTATATGAGAGAGCAAATAATTTGAATTTACAATTTGAAGCTGATGTTGTGAAGGAAGTTGCCAAGGCCATTGAAAAAGTTAACAGAAAGCCTCAACATTTTTAGTATTTCCATAGGTGACAATATGAAAAATATAATTTTAATAGGTCCTAGTGGTATAGGGAAGACGACAATAGGTAAATATATATCCAAAAAATTAAATATTGTTCAAATTGATACTGATGATATGATAGAAGAAAAAACAAGTATGTCAATAAAAGATATCTTTGATATTTATGGAGAAGATTTTTTTAGAACTATTGAAGCTCAAGTTGTCAAAGAAATAGCTGACAAAGAAAATATTTTAATTTCTACTGGTGGAGGGATAGTATTAAGAAAGGACAATATTCAT
>JAKPAR010000210.1 GCA_029779375.1 Bacillota bacterium
AAATGGAAAAAGAAAAAGTGGAAATAGATACAAACAATAACCAAAGAGATAAAGGTGGATTTTTCAATTGGTTAAAGAACTTATTTAAAAAGGCAAATTAACAAAAAATCACACCTTAGCGTTTACTAAGGTGTGATTTTTTAAAAAAAGTTTTTGGAAAATTCACAATTATACCGAAAATTGTGCTAATATATATATATATAAGCAATTTTATTCTTTTGACAATATAACAAGAGTGTGACAGCATGATAAAATTGATAAAAAAAGAAGCAGTACTTAAATCATCTGTACGTAGATATCCCGAACTGGACAAATTCTTCGTGGAGTCACTTTCTACAGACTATGATAGATATGCAGAAATTTTAAAAGATTGCAATACTAAGGAAGAGTATTATGAAATATTCAGAAAAGAAATAAAAGCAAATGAGCAGAGATACAAAGAGAATTCAATGATTAAAGGCGTGGAAGGTTCTACTTATGATCAATTTATGGACATACTTGCACAGTATGGTTTGATTAAATTTTTTAGAGATAATATGCTAGATGAATAGTTAATGAAAAAGTGGGAATTTAATATTCCCACTTTTGCTTATAATATATATTTATAAATTAAATAGAATTAAATATAGAATTGCTGTTCTTATATCATATCTTATCCAAATATAAATGTAATAATATACTTTTCATTTTCATAATCATAAATAGGATATAAAAGAGAAAATTGTGGGGGTTAAATATATGTATATTCGTTTCAATAAAAAGGTATTGATGATTTTAATTGTTATATTTATTTTAATTGGATTGGGCTTATTTAATTTGTTTTATAAACCTAAAACTACTTGTACTAGTTCTTGCCCAAAAGGGTATGTGGCGTTGGTGATAGACGATTTGGGGAATCATGGAGATGGGATAGATGAACTTATGAAACTTGATATTCCAATAACTGTTGCAGTGATGCCTTTTTTGGAGTATACACAAGAAGATGCAAATAGAAGTCATGAAGCTGGATTTGAGGTCATATTGCATTTACCTATGGAACCTGAAAAAGGGCTTCCCGAGTGGCTTGGGCCACGGCCTATAACTTGCAATAAATCTAATGAAGAAGTTAGGGAGATTGTTGAAGACGGCCTTGAAGAAGTGAAATGGGCTAAAGGGATAAATAATCATATGGGTTCAAAGATTATGAAGGATGAGAGAATTATGACGGAGGTTTTAAAAATAGCCAAAGAGAAAGATTTATTTTTCTTAGATAGCAAAACAGGAGAATATTCTGTTGCAGAAGAAATAACATCGGATTTAGATGTAGTATATTTTGCAAGGGATGTATTTTTAGATAATTCTAAAAATATTGAAGATATAGAAAATGCAATGTATAAGCTTTCTGATATAGCTTTGAATAGAGGATATTCAATTGGGATAGGTCATATAGGAGGTCAAGGGGGAAAAGTAACTGTTGCTGCAATAAATAAAAAATCTGAAGAAATGAAGAAAAAAGGGATAGAGTTCATATATTTATCAGAACTAAAAAAATATTTTAAATAAGCATAAATTAATGTATAATTTTATCGATTTTAGGAATATAATAATAAGTAAATATAGTTAAAATTTTTATTGCATATTGATTATAAAAATGATATGCTAATTATGAATTTAAAGATTTAAAAGATTAACAGCATTCCTCTTTTGGGAATCCCATGTGAATCTGTTTTAAATCTAAAATCAAGGTAAAGGAGGAATGTTGAAATGGCAGATAAGACTATTGTTTGTAAAGATTGTGGAAAAGAATTTATTTTTACTGAAGGTGAACAAGCTTTTTACAAAGAAAAAGGATTTGAAAATGAACCTCAAAGATGTCCAGATTGTAGAAAGAAGAGAAAAGAAAGAAATAACGATAGAAGATTTAGAAGATAGTTGTAGATTATAAACCTTATGAGAGGAAATTCTCATAAGGTTTTATTTTTTAGACAAATATTTTATTAAAATGTCTTTATTAGGAGGAAATAGTCAATTTATGTAGAATAAACATATATACATGTATTAAATTGAAGGGAAGGATGATTGTCATGAAATGTAAAAGGAGCAGGTCTATAGTTTCAGTTTTATTCATTTCAATTATATTTATAATGACTTGTAAACCTGTTTTTGCAGAAGAAATAAAGGTTCTTCGAGTAGCGGGAGACAACAATCACCCTCCTTATGAATTTGTAGATGAAAAAGGAAATTATAAAGGTTTCAATATAGATATCATGAGAGCTATAGCTATTGAAGAGGGAATAGAAATAGAAATAATTCCCATGCCTTGGAATCAAGCAATGTATTCGCTTGGAGCTGAAAAAGTAGATGCTATCCAAGGCATGTCTAAAACACCAACAAGGGAGAGCAAATTTTTATTTACAGTTCCTGTAGTCAAAAATTCACAAGCTATATTTGTGCTTAAAAATACAAATTATATTTCAGGGATAGAGGATTTAAACGGAATCAAGGTAGCTTTTCAAAAAAGTGACATAAATGAAGAATTATTAAATGAGATTTCTGAAGTTATTTTAAGGCCTAAAGACAATCAAAAAGATGGGATGGAAGCCTTGTTAAATGGGGAAGTAGAAGCTTTTCTAGGAAATAGACAGACGGGACTGTATTATTTACAGAAAATGAAAAAGGCTGATATGGTCAAAATAGTTGGAGAACCAATGGGAGAAGTAGAATATGGACCTGTGACTACTAAAGACAAGCAAGAGGTTGCAGATATATTGAATAGAGGTATAAAAGAAATAAAAAGGAATGGAACCTATGATAAAATATATCAAAAATGGTTTGGGGAAGAATACTATGGAAAGAAAGATCTATTTAAAGTGTATAAAAAACAAATAGTGGTTATAGTTTTTGTTATATTGCTGGTGTTTTTTATATTGTCGGGGTGGAACAAACAACTAGCAACGGAAGTTGAAAAGAGAACTAGTGAGTTAGAAGAGGCGAATAAAAATCTTATTTCTCATCAAGAACAAATATATAGATTGGCTTATTATGATGCAATAACTGATTTGCCTAATAGATTGTATTTAGCAAAAAAGTTTTCTGATATCGTAGAAGAAATTGAAAAAAAAGGCAATAGATTGGCAGTGCTTTATTTTGATATTGATAGATTTAAAGATATAAATGATACATTAGGTCATGATACCGGAGATAGGATATTAAATTTAGTAGCAGAAAGGATAGCTAATATAATTAAAGATGGAGATATATTAGCTAGGTTTGGAGGAGATGAATTTCTTATACTCATGAAAAATATAGAAGATGAAAATGAAGTAGTAGAATTTGCAAAACAAGTTTTAGATAAAATGAGTGAACCTTTTTTACTGAGTAGATATAAACATTTTTTAACGGCTAGTGTAGGAGTCAGTATTTATCCAGAAGGGGGAAAGGATTTTACAACATTAGTTAAAAATGCAGATATGGCTATGTATAGGGCTAAAAAAAGCGGGGGCAACAATTTATATATTTACAACAAAGAATTGAGTGATATCGAGATAAATAAAGTAAAAACTATAAGTCAATT
>JAKPAR010000232.1 GCA_029779375.1 Bacillota bacterium
AGATCAACAAGCGGCACTATTTGGTCAGGCGTGTTATTGTGAGGGAATGGCTAAAAACACCTATGGTACGGGTTGTTTTATGCTTATGAATACAGGTGAAGTAGCAGTACCATCAAAAAATGGATTACTTACGACAATTGCTTGGGGTATTGATGGAAAAGTTAATTATGCACTAGAAGGTAGCATATTTATAGCAGGAGCACTTATTCAATGGTTAAGAGATGAATTGAGACTCATATCAGATTCATCAGACAGTGAATATTTTGCTTCAAAGGTCGAGGATACAAATGGAGTATATATAGTACCAGCGTTTGTAGGCCTTGGAGCTCCATATTGGGATATGTATGCAAGAGGAACTATTGTAGGACTTACAAGAGGGGCAAATAGAAATCATATCATAAGAGCTGCTCTTGAAGCCATAGCCTATCAAACCAAAGACGTACTACAGGCAATGGAAGAAGATTCGGGAATAACTCTAAAAGAACTAAAAGTAGATGGTGGTGCTGTGGCAAACAATTTCCTAATGCAATTTCAATCAGATATATTAGGAGTACCTGTTCACAGACCAAAAGTCATAGAAACTACAGCATTAGGAGCATCATATTTAGCGGGATTAGCAGTAGATTTCTGGAAAGATACAGAAGAAATATCTACAAAATGGAATGTCGATAGAGTATTTAATCCAAAAATGAATGAAGAAGATAGAGAAAAGATATACAGAGGATGGAAGAAAGCAGTAAATAGGTCCTTAGCTTGGGAAGAAGAATAAGATATATTTATAAAAGTATCATCTATGAATAATATAGATGATACTTTTAATTTATTATAAATGTGTTGACTTATTTTAGCAACACATTTATAATGAATAGTAACTTTAAAAAATAAAGTCACTTTAAAATTTAAATCAACAAATAATTATATGATTGAGAAAGGAGACGATGATATGGGACATATAAGTGGGTTTGTAGTGTTTTCGGAAGGATTGCTTTCGTTTTTTTCGCCTTGTGTACTTTCAATTTTGCCAATATATTTGGCTATTTTATCAGGTAGCAATGTGAAGAGTATAAAAGAAGGTGATGATAATTTAAAAGATAGCCCTCTACTTAAAAATACTATTTTATTTGTATTAGGAGTATCTACAACTTTTTTTATACTGGGAACTTCAATAAATGCAATTAGTCAATTTTTTACAAAGAATAAAGAAACTATGAATTTAATAGGTGGAATTATCATAATGATTATGGGACTTTTATATTCAGGATATTTAAATTTGCCATTTCTCCAAAAAGGAAAGAGACTAAATGTAGATACTCGCCAAATGAAACCCTGGACAGCTTATTTGTTAGGATTTTCTTTTAGCTTTGGATGGAGTCCCTGTGTTGGACCTATGCTAGCTTCTGTATTAATAATAGCTTCAAATTCTAAAAGTGTATTGGCAGGGAACTTGTTGATATTAGTATATACTATTGGATTTACATTACCTTTTATTCTAATTGCTATTTTTTATGACAAACTATTTAAATATGTAGACAAAATAAAACTTCATATGAGTACAATACAAAAAATTGGAGGAATTATTCTTTTGCTAACAGGTTTAGTTATGACATTAGGTGGAACTGATAAAGTAATAGGATACTTTAAAAATTCAAATAAAAATGTAGTGGAGTACAATGAAGAGATTTCTGATGAGTCTGATGAGGAAGATACAAAAATTCCAGCAATTGATTTTAAACTAGTTGATCAATATGGAAATACTCATACTATAAGTGAGTATAAAGGGAAAGTGATATTTTTGAATTTCTGGGCTACATGGTGTCCGCCTTGTAGAATGGAAATGCCAGACATAGAAGCTATATATGAGGAATATGAAAAAAATTCTGGAGACATTATAATATTAGGTGTAGCTGCTCCAAATTTGGGGAAAGAAGGGTCTGAGGAAGACATAAAAAAATTTTTAAAGGACAATGGATACACATATCCAGTGGTGTTCGATCAAACTGGAGATATACTAGGACAATACTCTATACAAGCTTTTCCTACAACTTTTGTAATAGACAAGGATGGAAATTTAGTTAGTTATGTGCCAGGAGCTGTGGATAAAGAATTTATGAAAATGCTTATAGATGGTGGATTAGAAAGGAAGTGATATGTTGAAGAATACTTATGATTTTGATTGCAATTTAGCTCAAACTTTAAATATTTTAGG
>JAKPAR010000246.1 GCA_029779375.1 Bacillota bacterium
ATATCACTAGTTTTCACAATAGGATAACTCTTTTTTATAGGACCCATTTTGAATACTATTGCTTTATCCAATTTATCATATACATAATCCATTTCTTCAATCTCTAAATAATGAAACAATTCATGAGCAATATGGATTTGTGTTATTTTCTCATAGTCAAACATCTTGTCCACTTTCAATTTTTTAAATTCATCTTCCAACCATTTTATTGATTTGTCATATAACAATATCTTTTTTTCAACTGCATCATATTTACCTCTCATTTGTATTATTTCAAAATCATACTCATCAGTTTTTAATTCTATCTTTATCTTTTTGTCTTCACATATATCCCTTATATCTTTATTGGATTCTAAGCAAATTATTTTTTTTGCAACTTCTTCCCCAATTTTCATAGACTCATATACATAATATTTTATTTTATCTTCTGGTATCTTCTTAAAATATAAGTCTTCCTTTAATTCTGCCAAAGACAATATTTCATCTGTACACATATTTTCTAATCTTTTATTGCTCAATGTATACAACTCCTTTACAATATTTATTATTTATAATGATCTTCATTATACACTTTTATCCCATTTTCAGTTAATAATTTTGCAGCCACTCCATCTCCTTCTACCAATTTCCCACTAAAAGTACCATCATATATTTTACCACAACCGCAAGAAGGACTTTTGGACTTAAGTATCGCAACATCAGCTCCTAATATTTCAGCTATAGCTAAAGTCTTTTTAGCTCCTTCTTTGAAATTTTCAGTACAATCTACTCCCTCTTTATTTATAACTTTTATATTTTTCTCATCATCTAACACTATTTCACAAGGCACTCTAGGAATAGGAAGGCCTCCAAATACTTCTGGGCACACTGGTATTGCTTTTCCTTCTTTGACAAGTTGAATTATTTTTTCATTTCTGTTGTCTTTTCCATCATATCTACATTTGATTCCAGCAAGACAAGCACTAACAATATACAATATTATCACCTCTATTTTATATATTTGTCCAAAGTTTTTCTGGTTTCTATATTGATTTTTTCTATATTTACATATTTTACTTCCTCATCATTTAATCTATATTTATCTTTGACTTTTAGTATTCTATATACTTTTTCATCTATTTCATCTTCAGTTATATCTCCATCTTCTAAAGCCTTTTTCAAAGTATCTATAACCTTTTTTGAATTTTCATATCCATGACATATAAGTACTATATCGCTTCCTGCTTTTAAAGATTTCAACGAAGCTTCTCCTATATCATAATTTTTCACGATAGCCCCCATAGTCATATCATCAGTTATAACTACTTTGTCATATTTCAAATCGTGTCTCAAAACATCTGTAATCACTTTTTTAGAAAGAGAAGAAGGATTGTCTACATCTAAATCAGCAAAAAGTATATGCCCAACCATAACTATATCTGCGCCTTCATCTATAGCTCTCTTAAAAGGAACTAGCTCAAATTCTTTTAAATCATCTAAACTTTTATCGATAATAGGCAAATCCACATGAGAATCTATAGATGTATCTCCA
>JAKPAR010000275.1 GCA_029779375.1 Bacillota bacterium
TTAAGCAATTTATCGTATTCCGAAGTATGCCTAAGAAGTTCCACAAATCTTGAGCTGATTTCATCTAATACATAAATTGCTGAATCTGTATATACATAAGCAGACTCTTGATAAATATGAACGGCACTACAATTGATCAACTTTATATACATTATCATCGCATTCCTTTGCATTATATTTTCCACGATCAAACTTTAAAAAAGCAACAACACACCGCATTATATGAGTGCGTTGTTGCCTCGTCAGAACTTAATAAATACTTTTCGTCTGACCAGTTTTGTTCGTGCCACAATGACCTTCTGTCGTCGGCTGATTTACTATCTTCTTTACAAATGCACAATTAAATATAATTAATGTATTTTTAGACTAAATTGAACCTATTACTTAACATTTATTCAATTCTTCATATATATTAAAAATCCTCCTAAAATTCCTAAGTGGTCATTTTTTGAGCCTAACTGTCCAGTTTTTATGTCTGAACGCCTAGTATATTAAAAAATCAGATGGAGGGCTATTCCTCCATCTGATTTTTTATCTAGGTATAAAACCAACCTTTTTATATACTTTTCTCAAAGTCTTTCTTGCAACTCTTTCTGCCTTTTCTGCACCATTTTTATATACTTCTTCTAAATAATCTTTATTTTTCATATAATAATCATATTTTTCCTGCATTGGTCTAAGGCCTTCTATTACTACTTCGGCTAAATCTTCTTTGAATTTTCCATAGCCTTCTCCCTCATACTTTGCTTCAATATTCTCAATGGATTCTCCACTAAAAATAGAATATATATTCATAAGGTTCTTAATTCCTGGTTGCTCATCTCTATATTTCACTTCTCCTATGGAATCTGTAACAGCTCTTTTTATCTTTCTTCTAATGGCATCTGGTTTATCCAATAGAAGTATATAGCCATTTTCATCTGCATCAGATTTTGACATTTTGCTCTCTGGATTTTGAAGACTCATAATTTTTGCTCCAACTTTTTTTATCAATGGCTCTGGTATCTTAAAGGTTTCACTATATCTGTTGTTGAACCTTTCTCCTAAATCCCTTGCAAGTTCAAGATGTTGCTTTTGATCTTCTCCTACAGGAACTAAATCCGTTTGATAAAGAAGTATATCGGAAGCCATAAGTACAGGATAAGTAAATAAAGCTGCATTTAAATTGGCTTCACTTCTTTGTGATTTTTCTTTAAATTGAGTCATTCTACTTAATTGTCCCATATAAGAAATACTATTAAGTACCCAAGTCAGTTCAGCATGAGCACTTACGTGGGATTGAATAAATATAGTAGATTTTTCTGGATCAAGTCCACTAGCCAAATATAATGCCAATAGATTCAATGTGTTTTTTCTCAACTCTTTTGGTTCTTGGGGAACTGTAATTGCATGAAGATCCACTATACAATAAAAACATTCATATTCATCTTGAAGATCAATCCAATTTCTTATGGCTCCTATATAATTTCCAATAGTCAATGCTCCCGATGGTTGAACTCCACTAAATACTACCTTTCTTTCTTCCATAAAAAACCCTCCCTATATAAAAATAAAACCTTTCATCTCAAAAATAGAGACGAAAGGTTAGTTTCCGTGGTACCACTCTTGTTAGCTAAAAGCTCACTTAAATCTTTAACGGTGACAAGCCGTAAAATCCTACTTAAATTTCAGATTTTCTCTCCCAAGTCCATTCGATATAAGAGTATCGCCAAGTTTCCACCTTTCTCAGCTCTCTATAGACCTTTTCTATATCTACTACTCTTGTTCATTGATTTTAATATTTCATTGCTATACATTATACACTATATTTTTAAAAAGTAAACAATTTATTAAAATTTATTTAAGCAATCCTAGAATTTCCCCTCATGGCTACTGTCCATAAATAATTCATTCCTGCAAATATCAAAAACATAAATCCTACAAAAATAGGAATGAAATATGGATATTCTGGCAATTTAGCAAAAAACGAGTTTTCAGGTTTAATTGCTAAATATGCATAATTACCTCCTGTAATTTTATTCAATACTACTATAAATAAAATATAAACAAAACTAATCTTATAGCTAGTAAATAAAGACTTTCTTGTAGGAGTATAATCATATATTATCCCTAAAAATACAATGGTCAATATGATTCCAATGTGACCTAAAAAAAACTGAATAAACATTGCATTGGGAAAACCTAAATTTAGAGTATCAGGATTCAATAAAGCCATGATAGCACCTGAAGAACCCCAATAAAATAATAGATGAAAATATTTTTCACTCATTCTAAGCAACAAAACAATACATAACAATTCACTTATTCTACATGGATACAATGGCAAAGATTCTTTTAATGTAAAATTATCAGTAAATATATACCATGAGTATAATAGAATTTGCTGAAAAAATAATATCATTAGCAAAAATATTTTTCCAAACTTTTTAAAACTTGCATTGCTTCTTAAATTTTCTTTAAAATAAATCATTAAGCCAATTAATAGTCCTACTGCTGACATTATAAATATATGCTCTATTGAAAAATAAGATATCCCTGGATTTTTTGAACTAAAAAGCAAATATATTAAATAATTCATTGCTACATCTCCTGTCTAATAACTTTGTTTTTTGATTTGATTTTTAACAATTTATTTTATCAAAAATTTAATTGTTGTTCCATAGTATTAACAAAATTTATTTCTAACAAAATCAATGAATTTATCTATATCTTGTTTTTCTGTATCAAAAGAAGTTACTAATCTTATGATATTTTCCTTTTCATCTACTACATATACAGGGAATTTTTCTTGCAATGATCCATTCCATGTCTTTGGAATTTGAACAAAGAGCATATTTCCAAGACCTTCATTTATCACATTTATATTTGGAAGTTTTAAAAGTTCTTCTTTTAAATATTGAGCCATACCATTTGATTTAGTTGCATTTTCTTTCCATATTTCATCTTCCAAATAAGGTATAAATTGTGCAGATATAAAACGCATTTTAGAAACTAATTGCATCCCTTGTTTTCTTATATATTTAAAGTTCTTGCTAATATCTTTATTAAAAGAAACTATAGCCTCTCCTATCATCATTCCATTTTTCGTCCCTCCAAAAGACAATAAATCTACTCCTGTATCTGTTATCATCTCTTTGAAACTTGAATTTAAAGCAACTATTCCATTGGCAATTCTAGCTCCATCTATATGTAATAGCATGTTGTTGTCATGAGCAAAATCAGCCAATTCCTTTATTTCTTCAATAGTATATACTGTACCTGTTTCTGTTATTTGAGAAATAGATATAACTCTTGGTTGTACCTGATGTTCATCTCCTACAGATTTTAAAAATTCTTTTA
>JAKPAR010000299.1 GCA_029779375.1 Bacillota bacterium
TGGAGACACGATAAGAGTTATAGGTACGGCTGATAGACAGGCCGTAGATATAAAGACTCTTCCTTATCCAGGATTTCCTACGGATATGCAAGCTCAATTTATGAGTCTTATGAGTGTGACTGAAGGTACAAGTGTCATTATTGAAACTGTGTTTGAAAACAGATTTATGCATGTAGATGAACTTAAGAGGATGGGTGCAAATATAAAGATTGATGGCAGATCTGCCATAGTTCAGGGAGTCAGTAGTTTGACTTCAGCTCCTGTTAAGGCTACAGATTTAAGGGCAGGAGCAGCTCTTATATTGGCAGGATTGGTTGCAGATGGAAAGACTACTATAGATAACATTTATCACATTGATAGAGGTTATGATGGAATTGAAAATAAGCTTTCTAAATTGGGAGCAAAAATTTATAGAGAAGAATAATTAACATATCATCTTTTCCCATAGCATAGAATGTAATTAGATAACTTGAAGATAAAAAGAGGGGGAAAAGATGAAAAAGTTTTGGATGTACTTGGGATTTATTTTGATAATCACTATTATTCTTCCTACGATTTTGGTGAAGACTGTAAATTTGGTTTCTAGGGAAGATGAAAAGGAAATATCAAAAGAAAAAATAAAAAAAGATGTATTGGATGAAAAGTTTGACGGATACATAAAAGTATATGATACTAGAACTCAAGAGGCAGTGAAAATTCCTCTTGAGGACTATGTAAAGGGAGTGGTAGCATCTGAGATGCCAGCAGAGTTTCATGAAGAAGCTCTGAAGGCTCAAGCGGTGGCTAGCAGGACTTATGCTATTTACAAGATGAATAAGTTCAAAGAAGGCCATCCAGATCACCCTCAAGCTCCTCTTTGTACTGGTGTCCATTGTCAAGCTTTTCTTTCTTTGGGAGAGCTTGAGAGTATCCATTCAAAGAAATGGGTTGATAAGTATTGGCCCAAAATTGAAAAAGCTGTAGAGAGTACAAAGGGAGAGGTAATATATTATAATGGAGAGATAATAGAACCTCTCTATCATTCTACTAGTGGTGGTATGACAGAGGATTCAAAAGATGTATTTGCAAATGATTTGCCTTATTTAAAGGGAGTGGAAAGCCCCAATGAGGAGGATGCTCCAAAGTTTAAGAGTGTTGCTACTTTTAGTGTAGATGAGTTTATAGAAAAGATAAAGAGCATATACCCCAATGCAAATATCACCAAAGAAAACCTTCCAGACAAGATAAAACTTGTTGAAAGGACTGAAAGCGGAAGGATAAAAAAAGTAATGATTGATGGTCAGGTAGTGGAAGGTAGAGAAATTCGAGAGCTTTTCAATTTAAATTCCACCAATTTTAAGATTATCTACAATCCTAAGGTTGAAATGGTGGATATTGAAACTACTGGCTATGGTCATGGAGTGGGTATGAGTCAATGGGGTGCCAATGGCATGGCTAAGCATGGCAGTGATTATAGAGAAATACTTAAGCACTATTATACAGGTGTTGAAATAGAACAGTATAAAAGTGAGTAAGAGAACTAAAAAAGTTCTTTTACTCACTTTTTTTTATGTATTAAATATTTAAATTTGGCAATACTAGCTAATGGAGGTGAAGAGATGAAAAACAAGTTTTCATGGGAGAAAGATGGATTTTATATTATTTTATTTGCATGTGTATGCATAGTTGCTGTGACATCAGTTTGGGTATCTAGAAACAATTTAAAGAAGATTGAAAGTAATGACAAGCCTATAAAAGATGAAAACTTTTTTGTAGTAGAAGAAAATGAAGAAGACTATGAAAATGAATTGATGGAACCTTCTTTAGAGAGTGCAAAAATAGGAGAAAATAGAGATGAAAATTATGAAGAAGATGAAGAAGATGAAGAAGATGACGAGGAAGATTTAAATGAAGATTTAGAAAAAGTAGAAGGAGATTTGCAAGAGGAAAAACCAAAAGCAGAAGCTAAAGAAGCTTTTTGCGTACCAGTTAAAGGGAAAATTACATTGGATTTTACAGGAGAAAATTTGGTTTATTCAAAGACATTGGAAGAGTGGACTAGTCATGGTGGAGTGGATATAGAAGCGGAAGAGGGAACTCCTGTAAAAGCTAGTTTAGATGGAGTGGTAAGTGAAGTATATGAAGATGAACTTTGGGGAGTAGTCATAGTACTTGATCATCAGAATGGGTTACAGACAAGGTATGCAAATCTTTCTACTAAAGACATGGTAAAAGTAGGGCAAAAGATAAAAAAGGGCGAAACTATAAGCGGCATAGGAAAGCCTAAGGGAATAGAAATGGCAGATTCACCACATCTTCACTTCGAAGTTATATTGAATGAGCAAAATATAGACCCTAAAAATTATTTGCCTAGTTTAAAGTAAATTTTGGCAACAATAAGAGTTCTATAAATTTAAAAATGTGCATAAGTATTTAAAAAAGGTTAAAATCCCAAAATAAGTTCAAAGGGGGTTAAATGTGTGAAAGATTATATAGAAGAAAGAGCACTGGAGATTGCAAAGTATATAATAAGTGAAAAAGCTACCGTAAGACAAGCAGCCGGTGTATTTGGGGTGAGCAAAAGTACAGTACATAAAGATGTGACGGAAAGGCTTCCCAAGATAAACCCTCTTATTGCAAATATGGTGAAAGAAGTATTAGAACTGAACAAAGCAGAACGACATATAAGAGGTGGCAAGGCGACAAAAATGAAATACAAAGCTGTAAATGATTAAATAGGTCCCGATGGGACCTTTTAAGCATTTTTGGGCAAATTTTTTAAATAATTTAAAAAAAATAAAGGTTTTTTTGTATTTATATAGAATAATATCATGATGCGAAATTTTATGGGAAAATAACTACAATTGATATATAATAAACCAAAAAAGGAGGAGAAGAAATGGCTGCATTAAAGACTGATATGGGAATAGATTTGGGAACTGCCAGTATTCTTGTCTACGCAAAGGGAAAGGGAATAGTTCTAAATGAGCCATCGGTAGTAGCAATAGATCAAAATACTAAACAATTCTTAGCTGTTGGAGAAGAGGCGAGAAAGATGTTAGGGCGTACACCGGGGAATATTATTGCAATGAGGCCACTTAGAGATGGGGTAATATCTGATTATGAAGTGACGGAAAAAATGCTTAAGTATTTTATTCACAAAGCTATAGGTAAGAGTTTTTTCAAACCTAGAATTATAGTTTGTGTACCTAGTGGTGTGACTGAAGTTGAAAAAAGGGCAGTGATAGAAGCTAGTACTCAAGCAGGTGCTAAAAAGACATATCTTATTGAAGAGCCTATTGCAGCAGCTATAGGGGCTGGAATTGATATTACTCAACCTAATGGAAATATGATAGTGGATATAGGTGGGGGTACTACCGATGTAGCGGTTATATCTTTGGGCGGAATGGTTGTGAGCCGTTCAATAAAGGTAGCTGGAGATGAATGTGATGATGCTATAATTAGATATATAAGAAAAAAACACAATGTGATGATTGGAGAACGTAGTGCCGAAGAGTTGAAGATGAAAATAGGTACAGCATATAAAAGAGAAAAAGATGTGACTATGGAGATAAGGGGGAGAAATTTAGTTACAGGGCTTCCAAAAACTATAGTTGTGTCTTCGGAGGAAATTTTAGAGGCTCTTGAGGAGCCTATTACAAATATAGTGGATACAGTTCATGCAGTACTTGAAAGGACTCCACCAGAATTGGCAGCAGATATTGGAAATACAGGTATAGTCATGACTGGAGGAGGAGCACTATTGTATGGATTGGATAAGCTTATATATGAGAGGACAGGAATTCCAACAAGAATTGCAGATGATCCTATTGAATGTGTGGCTATAGGTACAGGAAAAGCTTTGGATTGGGTAGATGTATTGGAAAATAGTATAGTAGGTGAAGAATCTATTGGGGGAAGATATTAAAGTTTTTTTTCAATGTGACGATAACATTCTAGAGTATTTAATGAGGATGTGATGAATTTTGAATAGAGGATTGTATATATCTGCAACTTCCCTTATAGCAAATCAAAAAAGATTAGAATCAATAGCAAATAATCTTTCAAATATGAATACAATGGGATATAAGAAAGATATAACTATAACTGAATCTTTTCCAGAAGTGCTTCTTAGTAAAATAAATGATAAGCCAAATATTAGTTCAAGTAGAGAAAATGAAATATATTATCAAACTGATGGAGAAATACATACGGCTCATACGGATGAAGGCTATTTTATGGTGAGAACGCCCAATGGAATTAGCTATGTAAAGGATATTCAATTTGTTTTAGATGATGAAGGATACCTTAGGACTTTCTATAGAAATGAAAAAAATGAGTATAAAGTAGATGCGGAAAACTATATAGTTGGGCCAGGTGGAAATCCTATAAAAGGACAAGGTGGAGATTTAGAGGCAATGATACAGGGACTTGTATATAATCCAAGTCCTAGAGTCATAGGTACTATGAGTGCAGGAGTTAATGTGAAAAAAGTTGTGGTGGATTTTAGTCAAGGAGCAATGGTGGAAACTGGTGGGAAATATGATGTAGCCTTGAATGGAAGTGGGTTTTTTAAAGTTCAAGGAGATGATGGTGAAACTTACTATACGAGAAATGGTGCTTTTACTGTGAATGCAAATGGAGAATTGACGACGGTTGATGGCTATAGAGTATTGGGCCAAAATGGACCTATAGTCATAGCTAGAGGAGAAGAATTAAATGTATCTATGCTTGATGTAGTGGATTTGGACAACAAGGAATATCTAAGGAAAATAGGGAATAATCTATATCAAATACCTGAAGATGTAGAAGGGGAAGAAATACCTTTTAGTGGAGAAGTACTTCAAGGTTTTTTGGAAGAATCTAATGTGGATTCTATAAAAGAAATGGTAGAGATGATAAATCTTTTGAGAAATTTTGAATCTTGCCAAAAAGCCATAAGAGTTCAGGATGAAATGCTTGAAAAATCAGCAAATGAAATAGGAAGAGTATAGGAGAGTGAGAAAAAATGAGGGCTATGTGGACTGCAGCTACTGGAATGAGGGCTCAACAGCTAAATATAGATACTATTGCCAACAATCTTTCCAATGTAAATACTACAGCTTATAAAACTCAAAGAGCAGAGTTTAAGGATTTGTTTTATGCCAATATGAAGAGAAGCAATTTGACTGATGAACAAGGCAGACCTGTAAATTTAGAAGTAGGTCATGGAGTGATGCCTACTGCTACTAAAAGGGATTTTAGAACTAGTAGTTTTATAGAAACTCAAAATCCATATGATGTGGCTATAGATGGAGAAGGGTTTTTTGCCATAGAACTTCCCAATGGTGATATTAGATATACAAGAGATGGGAGTTTTAAATTGAGCATAGATGGAGACGAAGGGAAATTGGTGACTTCGGAAGGATATACAGTGCTTAGTGAGGATGAAGATGAAATAGTTTTTGAAAGTGGCTTGAGGGATATAAATATAGATGAATTTGGATATATAACAGGAAAAGATGAAGATGGAGAAATAGTCGATATAGGGAGACTTAAATTGGTGAATTTCATGAATCCTGAAGGGCTTGTAGGGGAAGGAATGAATTTATATAGTGCCAGCGAAGCTTCAGGAGAAGAAATACCAGTGGAAGCGGAAGAGATGAAATCAAGATTTGTATCAGGATATTTGGAAGCTTCTAATGTTCAAGTGGTAGAAGAAATGGTGAAGATGATTACTGCTCAAAGAGCCTATGAGATAAATTCCAAGGCAATACAGACTTCAGATGAAATGCTGCAGATAGTTAACAATTTGAAGAGATAATTGAGGTGACAATATGGAAATTCTTCCAAATGATTTTATCATAAGGCGTACTCCAGATGAGTCTATTTTAGAGAGAAAAATAGAAGGTGCAAAAGAGACCAATAAAGATGAAGAACTTGTGAATGTATGTAAGGATTTTGAGGCTATTTTCATTCATATGATGATGAAAGAAATGAGAAATACTATACCTGAAGATGGATTTATAGAAAAGAGCACTGCTACAAAGATATTTGAAGATATGTTTGATGAAGAAATTTCAAAGGAAGTAGCAAAGAAAGGTCAAGGTATAGGTTTAGCTAAAATGCTCTATGAGCAATTTAAAAGGCAAAATCCAAGCTTGTAATCTTTAAATTGGGGGGTTTTTTATGAGAAGAAAGATTTTATCTTTTCTTCTGCTACTCATGATAGTGGTGGGAGCCTTTAGTACGGCTTATTGTGAAGTGGGCAAAAAATTGTCAAGAAAAGAAACGGAAAAATTGGTTGAAGAAATAGCAAAAAAGAGAGGAATACCTAGTGTTATTTTAAAGGCTATAGCAAATGTAGAGAGTTCTTTTAGACAGTTTACAGACAATGGTACTCCATATACAAGCAGAAGTGGCAATATAGGTATCATGCAAGTTCATAGTAGGGGCTATGATTCGAATAAACTTAAAAATGATCCTGTATATAATATTGAAGCTGGGGCAGATGTCCTTCTTGCCAAGTGGAGATATGCCAATGATAGAATGCCTCAAATAGGAGATATGGATCCAAATACATTGGAAAATTGGTATTTTGCTCTTTGGGCTTACAATGGACTTTTGGAGAGGAATAATCCAAATGTAAATTCAAATACTTATCAAAACAAAATTTATTCAGTTGCAAAAAAACAATATGGGCAAGATATAGTTCCCATCAATAGAGGAAGTATTCCTTCAAGAGGAGTACCAAAAAATAAAACTAAAATAAATCCGCCAAAAGAAACTCATAAAGGTGATATCATCATATACAATAAAGGTGACAAGGTGGTTGCTGATGGGAAAAAATA
>JAKPAR010000284.1 GCA_029779375.1 Bacillota bacterium
ACTTTGGCTACCCTTTTTACACCCACATCATACACTAAAATAACAAACATTTCTACTACCACCTTGATATAAATGGTTCATATTTTTCCTCCTGCATAAAATGTTTTTGCAGTTTATATGCTTCCAATCTAATTAACCTCTGATATGAGACATTCCTTCCCAAGCCTCTGTGCGCTATTGTTGATTTCAATCTTTTGTCAAATTCTTGCACAAATAATTTTCGCCCTTTTTCTTTTAAAGATATACCTCCCATATCTTTTTCAAAATCCCTTTTAGTGAGCATCTTTTTGCCCACAAGCGTAAATATCAATCTATCTACTATTATAGGTTTAAATATTTCTGCAATGTCCAAATTAAGAGTAAATCTTCTAAAGTTGGTAGCATGCAAATATCCTATCCTGGGATCTAGATGAGTTTTATATATTTCACTTAGTATCAATACATAAAGAAGCGAGTTACCAAAACTGATAAGACAATTCAATTCATTTTTTGGAGGGCGTCTACTTCGTGCTTCAAATATAAAGTCCTCATTTTCTAATATTATATCAAAAGCTTTGTAATAGGTTTCTCTTATATTTCCTTCTATAGCCATTAATACAGAAATTGACTCAGCATCATCAATTGTTGAGGCTAACATTTCAATGTTTGATATTGTCTCTTCCAGATTTTTTCCCCTATTATTATAGTATCTTAATACTCGAAGTATATTTTTATAACTTCCTTTCACAAAAGCTCTAGCTAATTCTAATCTTTTGTTCTTATCTAAATAAAATTCTGCTTGTTTTAGTATCATATATCCTGAATTATAATGCTTTCTGGGATAAAAAGTTCCTGTATAATATCCATAATAATTAAAGAAATGAATACATATTTCTTTTTGAGACATATAATCAAGAAACTTTTTGTTGAGAGTTACTTCCCCAAAGACATATATGTCATTTATACCTTCGATGGGCAAATGTTTTTTACCCTTTTGAGTTTCAAAATATATGGTATTATCTTTCCTTCTAAACTCACCGTCGTTAAAAACATATATATTCTTTTTCATACAACCCTCTCCTATGCATAGCAGATCTCGTTGTAGGCACAATTCCTACAATATCTTATTTTTTCTGCTTTAGGGGGCTTGTCCAAATAAATTATTCTTAATATATCACGGACTACTCTTTCTAGTTCTTCCTCGTCTT
>JAKPAR010000326.1 GCA_029779375.1 Bacillota bacterium
GTGGATTAGTTGTCCTTGAAGGTGCTGGACATTATTCATATTTGGACTCATTTGGCAGATTTTCTATCATATTAGAAACCTTTTTATTGGGAGGTGAATAAGAGGTGCAAATAAATATTTTATTTTCAGTTTCTATTGTTCTGTGTATTGTTGCAGTTGTATTTAGGTCAAAATTCTTCTTACATATGATGCAACTTGAAGGATATAAAAATGAACAATATAAAAAATGGATGAATAGTTCTTCAAAAGTATATACAAAAAAGATGAGGAACAGTTTGATATATTTAACTATTTTGACAGCAGCATATATTATAATTGCTGGATTTAACAAGAGTATATTTTTATTGTATGGATATTTGGGAGTATTTATTGCAATAATGTTGTTTACAATTGATTTTAAAAAGGAAGAAGCAAAAAAAGAATTAGTATTTACTCCGAGAGCTAAAAGACTTTACGGTTCAAATTTCATTATTGTTTTTCTCATACTATTGCTTGTATATTTGATATATAAAGGAGTAGTTAGTGATAGACAGTTTTATTTGCCTATTATGCTTTATATGTTTTTTATTTTAGATTATTTTCAACCTAAAATCATGATATTGGCAAATATATTAGTTGCTCCAATTGAGAAAAAGATAAATATGTACTATTATGAAAAAGCACAAGAAAAAATAAAATCCATGAAAAATTTGAAGGTTGTAGGTATAACAGGGAGTTTTGGAAAGACTAGTACAAAATTTGTCACAGCTACAATACTAGATGAAAAATATAATGTTTTAAAAACCCCTGAAAGTTTCAATACTCCTATGGGAATCAGTAAAGTCATAAATAGCGATTTAAATGATGATGTAGAAGTATTTATTGCTGAAATGGGAGCAAGAAATATCGGAGACATAAAGGAATTGGCGAAACTTACAAGTCCTAGTATTGGGGTTTTGACCTCTATAGGTCCAGCTCATTTAGAAACCTTCAAGAATATAGAAAATATAATGAAGACTAAATATGAACTCATAGAAGAATTGCCTGCTGATGGAGTAGCTATTTTTAATTATGACAATGAATATATAAAAAAATTAGCAGATAAGACTTTTAAAGAAAAAATACTTTATGGATTAGAAAACATAGATGAATTAGATATTTATGCTACAGATATTGAAGTTTCCAAACTTGGTTCAACATTTACTCTAAAAGACAAGGAAGGAAATGAGATAAGGTGTACGACAAAATTGTTGGGTAAGCACAATATTTACAATTTGTTAGCGGGAGCCAGCGTTGGAACGGCCTTGGGACTTTCTTTTGAAGAAATAAAAAGAGGGATTGAAAAAGTTGAACCTATACCTCATAGATTAAATATTATAGATCCAGGTACTGGCATTATAATTATAGATGATGCTTTTAATTCGAATCCAATAGGAGCAAGGGCTGCATTAGAAGTTTTAGGTCAATTTAAAGAAGGTAAAAAAATAATTATAACTCCTGGAATGGTTGAATTGGGAGAAAGAGAAGAAGAGGCCAATAGAGAATTAGGAACTAATATAGGAAAGGTTTGTGACTATGCTATATTGGTAGGAGGAAAACGAACTAAACCAATTTATGAAGGATTGATGGAAGTTGGTTATAGTGAGGAAAATATATTTGTTGTAGACAATTTAGATGAAGCAACTGTAGAGTTGCAAAAAATTGTTAAGCCTAAAGATGTAGTATTATTTGAAAATGACTTACCTGACAATTATGATGAGTAATTTTCTATTTAGGAGGGAATAAAATGGGAAAAAAAGTTGGTGTAATATTTGGTGGAAGAAGCGTTGAACATGAAGTATCTGTTATTACAGGTATTCAAATAATGGAAAACATAGACAGAGAAAAATATGATATAGTACCTATATATATAAATAAGGAAGGAAGATGGCTTACTGGAGATAGTCTATTTAAGTTTGAAAATTTCAAAGAAAACAATTTGAAAGATTTAAAAGAAATAGTTTTCACTCCATTTCATGATGATCACAAATTCTATTCCCATCCAAATGAAAAGGGAGGACTTTTTAGCAATAAAAAGATTGTAGAAAATATAGATGTTATTTTTCCAGCTCTTCATGGAACAAATGGTGAAGATGGAACTATACAAGGCTTGTTTGAGCTCATGAATATTCCATATGTAGGAGGAGGAGTACTTACTTCTAGTGTGGGAATGGATAAAATACTTATGAAAGATGTATTTAAAGCAAATGCTCTTCCTGTAGTTGATTATATGTGGTTTTATAGATCAGAATGGGAAGAAGATAAAGAAAAAGTATTGAAAAATATAGAAAATAAGCTAAAATATCCTCTATTTGTGAAACCAGCAAATTTAGGTTCTAGTGTGGGAATATCAAAGGCTGTTGATAGTGAGAGTTTGGATAGAGCAATAGAGGTAGCTATTAGATATGATAGAAAGATAATCATAGAAAAAGCTGTAGAAAATCCAAGAGAAATAAACTGTGCAGTTATGGGTTACGACAACAAATTAATGGTTTCGCTATGTGAAGAACCTCTTGGATTTAATGAACTTCTTTCATATGAAGATAAATATGTAAAGAGCAATATGAAAGGGGCAAAAGGAGAGAGAAGAAGAATTCCTGCTGATATAGGAGAAGCTAAAACAAAAGAGATAGAAGAAATAGCAATGAAGGCTTTTCATTCTATAGATGGAAGAGGAAATGCAAGAATAGACTTTCTACTAGATGAAGAAAACAATGTCTATATAAATGAAATAAATACTATGCCAGGTTCTATTGCCTATTATCTATGGGAAGGAAAAGGCATATCTTTCAAAGAGTTGGTAAATAGGATGATTGATATTGGACTTAAAGCTCATGAAGATAAAAATAAAAACATGTATTCCTATGATGTAGATCTTTTCAATAAGATCCAATTTGGAGGTAAAGCTAGAAAAATGTAAGATATTTTATATATCTTACATTTTTTTCACGATGAGGGTTAAGAATATGGCTTAAGGGTAAAATATAAGTAGATTTATCTACAATAGAAAAGGTGGAGGAGAATTTATGAGTGTTAGAGAAAACATTGTATTGTTCATGGAAGAAAAACTATATAAGCCTATGACAAGAGAAGAGTTGGCTAAATCTTTTGAAATAGATAAAAAAGATATGAAAGATTTTTTTGAAATTCTAGACAGTATGGAAAAAGAAGGAGCTATAATTAAGACTAGAAATGATTTATATGGACTTCCTGAAAAGATGAATTTAGTAGTTGGAGTATTAGAAGGTAATGAGAGAGGCTATGGCTTTGTCATTCCAGATGATAAAGAAAAGGCAGATATATATATATCTGCAGAAGATATGAATGGAGCCCTTCATGGAGACAAAGTTATAGCTAGAATACTGAAAAAGGGAGAAAATGGGAAAAGAGAAGAAGGAGAAATTTTAAGGGTACTTTCAAGGGCCAATGAGACTATTGTGGGAACATTTGAACATAACAAGAATTTTGGTTTTGTACTTCCTGACGATTCTAAAATAAGCATGGATGTATTTGTATCTAAAGCAGATATGAATGGAGCAAAGAACAATCAAAAAGTAGTAGTAGAAATAACTAGATGGCCTGAAAAAAGAAGAAATCCTGAAGGGAAAATTGTTGAAATATTGGGATATATAGATGAAAAAGGAACTGATATACTTTCTGTAATCAAACAATTCAAATTGCCAGAACAATTTCCAAACAAGGTATTAGATCAGGCAGATAGACTAGAGGATAGTGTATCTAACGAGGAAATAAAAAAAAGAGTAGACTTAAGAGATATGACTATTTTTACTATAGACGGTGCAGATGCAAAGGATTTTGACGATGCTGTTTCTATAGAAAAATTAGATAATGGAAATTTCAAACTAGGAGTACATATTGCAGATGTATCTCACTATGTAAAAGAAAATTCTATTATTGATAAGGAAGCATTGAAAAGAGGTACCAGTGTTTATTTATTAGATAGAGTTATACCGATGCTACCTGAAAAGCTTTCCAATGGAATTTGCAGTTTAAATCCCAATGTTCCAAGGCTTACATTATCTGTTTTCATGGAAATTGATAAAAATGGTAAAGTAGTTAATCATGAAATAGTAGAAAGTGTTATTGAAAGTAAGGAAAGACTTGTATATGATGATATATCAGATTTGTTGGAAAAAGATGATGAAAAGTTGAAAGAAAGATATGCTCATATATATGATGATTTAAAACTCATGGAAGAGCTATGTCACATATTGAATGAAAAGAGGGAAAGGAGAGGTAGTTTAGATTTTGATTTTCCTGAAACTAAAATAATACTTGATGACAGGGGCATTCCTATTGAAATAAGAGCAGAAGAAAGGCGAATTGCAAATAGGATGATTGAAGAATTCATGCTTGTATGCAATGAGACAGTTGCAGAATATATGTATTGGTCTCAAGTCCCATTTATATATAGAATTCATGAAGACCCTGATATAGAAAAAATAAATCAGTTCAATAAATTTATTCACAATTTTGGATACAATCTGAAAGGTTCACAAGAAGTCCATCCAAAAGAACTTCAATCTCTTATGAATAAAATGAAAGGTAAGAAAGAAGAAAGCCTTATAAACACTCTTATGTTGAGATCGCTTAAAAAAGCAAGATATAGTAGTGAAGTGGCTGGGCATTTTGGATTGGCAGCTAAATACTATTGCCATTTCACATCCCCTATAAGAAGATACCCAGACCTTCAAATTCACAGAATAATAAAGAGCTACATAAAAGGAAAATTAGCTCCAGACAAAATGGATGTATTGGAAAATAGACTTGCCTATGTAGCAGATATATCATCAACCAATGAGAGAATTGCAGAAGAAGCTGAAAGAGCAGTAGAGGATTTGAAGAAAGCAGAATACATGAAAGAAAGAGTAGGAAATGTGTATGAAGGTATGGTCTGTTCATTGACTCATTTTGGAATGTTTGTTCAGCTTGACAATACCATAGAGGGTCTTGTACATTTCAGCAATATGACTGATGACTATTATTTTTATGATGAAGAAAAATACTATATCGTGGGAGAATCGAGCAAAAAACAATATAGAATTGGAGATATGGTGAATATAAAAGTAATAGGAGCAGATGTGCTAAAGGGAACTATTGACTTCATGCTTGTCTAAAAAAAAGAGCCATTCAAGATAGGATTTCTATTTTGATATGCTCTTTTTTACTAGTTCTTGAATTAACTGTTTTGCTAAATCCATATTATTATGTTTAAGGTTATATAGTATTAGATTTAAGAATAGGCTCAAATTTTCATCTATGTGTTAAATTTTGGATTATAGCAAGGAGTTATTGACATAGTGGAAAAAATTTGATAAACTAAATGATAGACTCAAAAAGTAATGTGGTGATTGTTATGACTAATGAAAATGTTAAAATAGTGGCTACCAATAGAAAAGCAAGACACGAATACTTTGTAGAAGATACTATAGAAGCAGGTATAGTTCTCACTGGAACAGAGGTCAAATCTATAAGAAAAGGCAGATGCAATATCAAGGATAGCTATGTTCTTATTGAAAATGGAGAAGCTTATATTTACAATATGCATATAAGCCCTTATGAGCAAGGAAATATATATAATCAAGATCCTCTTAGAACTAGAAAACTTCTTCTTCATAAGAGGGAAATTGGGAAATTGGCAGGATTTATTTCACAAAAAGGGTATGCATTGATTCCATTGACAGTTTATATAAAGGATGGATTAGTTAAAATTGAACTTTCTATTGCCAAGGGCAAGAAATTGTATGACAAGAGAGAAGATATTGCAAAAAAAGAAGTTGAAAGAAAAATTCAAAGACAAGTAAAAGAAAGATATTAATTAATCAATGGGGGCGAATTTGGTTTCGACGGGGACGTGGAGTAAAGAGCAGCGAGTCGTTGTCGCCAAGCAACGTTAAAAGTGGCAACTAAAATTAAACGCAGACGATAATTACGCATTAGCTGCCTAGTCAGGTAGCCGTCCTGCTTGAGAATCCCACGACTCAAGATAGGGCGTCAATTTAGTGGGGACCCGAGCCCTACAAAGCTTTGAGTAGGGAACGGAAATCATGAAGCTACTGAAGCTTGAACCCTGTCAGTAGGGGTCAAGTGGAGGGAATGAAAAAATACTGACTGCACTCGGAGAAGCTCTTTACAAAGCGTTTTCGGACGTGGGTTCGACACCCACCGCCTCCACCATACATAAACTAAATATTGATACAATAGAAACTCCTTGATTTCAAGGGGTTTTGTTGTTTTTGGGGATGAATATAAGATGGATTTTCTATATTTGCACACAGTAATGCTAAATTATGCACACGGGTGTGCAGTTTGTTGTTGTTATAAAAATAAATTCACAAAAACTCTAAACTTTTATAATTGCCTTGACGATATATGTATTGTAGGGGATGGGAAATAGCATTCCATCTCCTTTAACAAAGATAAATAAAAATATTTCAAAAAGTATTAATCTTTTATTTATCTTTGTCGATATATATAATAAGACAAATCAAGGAGGAGATTATATGTTGGTTTTAGGCATGAGGCCTAACGATTATATATTAATTGGTGACGATATCATGGTTAAGGTCATCAAAAGTAGTGGAGACAATATTCGCCTTGCTATTGAGGCTCCCAAAGATGTACCTATTGTTAGGGGAGATGTTTATGAAAGAAATATATGTGAGGGGAATATGAATGAAGACAAGATTGATTAATTATGGTAATAAGCCAATAGGCTTGTTATAAATTCATTCGTGGGAAGGGAAGCCTACGGAGTTTTAAAAATAAAAGGAGGTATATATAATGAGAATTAACAACAATCTTATGGCTATGAACACTCATAGACAACTAGGAATCAACAACAACATGACTGCAAAGTCACTAGAAAAACTATCATCAGGATTTAGAATTAACAGAGCTGGAGATGACGCAGCAGGACTAGCAATATCAGAAAAGATGAGAGGCCAAATCAGAGGATTAAACATGGCTTCAAAGAATGCACAAGATGGTATTTCTCTAATTCAAACAGCAGAAGGTGGACTTAATGAAACACACGCAATCCTTCAAAGAATGAGAGAACTAGCAGTACAATCATCAACTGACACAAATGTTGATGCTGATAGAAATGCTATTCAGGATGAGATGAACCAGTTATTAAAAGAAATAGACAGGATTTCAAATACTACAGAATTTAACACTCAGAAGTTGCTTGATGGATCATTTGAAGGTCAATTCCAAATTGGAGCAAATGAAACTCAAAACATGAGCCTAGCTGTTAACAAAATGGATTCATCTAGCCTTGGTCTTGTAGGTTCTATGACTGTAGAAACAGCAACCACCGCTGTTGGTGCTTTATTAAAAGATGGAACTTATACAGTAGATTCAACAGGTGGGAAATTACTAGATGCAGCAGGAAAAGAAGTAGGTGTAGTATCTGGGAAAGAGATTACTTTAGCAGATGGAACGACAAAAATAACCTTTACAAATGAAGATCTTACGGCAGGAGCAAAGGTTACTATTGGCAAAGATGGAAAAGAAGCAGTTTTAGATAAAGTTGTGGTTGCAGGGAATGAAAATAAATTAGCAGCTGGAGAATATGAAATAAGCGGTACAGATGTATTAAAAGATGGTAAAAAGATAGGTGCAGTTGATGGAACTATAAAAACACAAATAAACTTTACTGATGGTACTACATTAGATACTGCAACAGTATTTGGTAAAACAGCGGCCCTTGCAGGTAAATTTACTATAAAAGGTGTAGACGTAACAAATAGATTACAAGCTGAAGGAAGCATTACTGCTATAAATAAGGCTATTGAACAAGTATCAACTGAAAGATCAAAACTTGGTGCAGTTCAAAACAGATTAGAACATACAATCAAGAACCTTGATACATCAGCAGAAAACTTACAAGCAGCAGAATCAAGAATCAGAGACGTAGACATGGCAAAAGAAATGATGGAATTCACAAAACAAAACATACTACAACAAGCGGCAACAGCTATGTTGGCTCAAGCAAATTCACTTCCTCAGGGAGTACTTCAATTATTAAGATAATATGAGGAATGAATTTATGGGTCCATTAGAGAGCAATCTCTAATCGCAAATTGGGTGAATTGCTGGAACTTCCTAAAGCCCTACTCCCTACAACGTAGTCTGAAAGGACAAGCGTGAAAGGTTGAAAAGTAGTAGAGATGAAACAATGGATAATCAGCAGCCGAGCTCCTGTTCTGAAAAGATGGAGAAGGTTCAACGACTAGGATATACCACCTAAAGCGTAATGCCATGGTGATGAAATCCATAGGGGCAGAGGTGCCCTCGAAGTACCCAACAACCACTATTATGGTTGAAGATATAGTCTGGCATATATTGAAAAATATGTGATGGTCCGCAAGCAAACCAAGCACCTCAAACAGTGCTTCAATTATTAAGATAATTGAATT
>JAKPAR010000331.1 GCA_029779375.1 Bacillota bacterium
AGATATCCATTGGCACTTCCAGATATTATATCTAATATTCCATCTCCATTTAAATCTCCCAAATCTGGATAAGCTCTATAAGGTAGTTCTATTTCTGCATAGAGATTTTTGTACTGTGGATATGTAGCTATGGAAACATAATCTCTTTCTGTCTCTAAATGTTTCCCTGAAGAATAATGAGAGTTTTCTTCTTCTCCAACAAATGCTGGTTTTCCTGCAGTTCCAACATTTATATGGGCTATTATGCTTTCTTTCCAATTTCCCCATTCAAATAAACTTCGTGCTAGAGAATAGGATGGAATCTCATCATATTCTTTGAGTACATCTATCCACTTTTCCATGGAACCATTTTTTACTGCAGACAATACTTCAAAATGATTTTGCCAAGCCATAGCTGGTCTTCCATAGGTCCCCAGCACCTTTTCAACAGAATAGCCATATATTTCTTTAGACACAGTTGATACAAATTCATTTCTAAATAGATAATTTCCCGTAGCAAAGGTATAGTTGAAATAGCTTTGGGATTTGTCCTTTGCCTTCATATCAAATCCTGTAATGAAATTGTCGTTGGGAAATATGCCGCTAGATAAAAATACACATCCATTTCCTACATTATTTATACCAAAAAGTGTCAATTCGCCGCTAATTGCCAAAGATTTGGCTGTGGATGGCACAAGTCCTACTCCTAAGTTCAAACCTTTTAAGGTGTTTTTATCGTAAAAAGAATTTATTTCACTATGAAAAGTTTTAAAAAGTTCTTGAATTCCCTTGAAATTTTCCTTAACTTCTGGATACTTTAAATTGGCAGGAAAGGCTTCCAGTTTTTTAAACTGAGAAGCCCCTATAAACTCTTTTGGAAATTCATCATAGAAGCTATTTTCCAAAAACAAATAACCTCCATTTCTTGCATAGCTCATTAGCCTTTGTTTGTTTGCATTAAAATCCTCTTTCCCTTTTATGGATTTGTCTAGATACACTATATGATATTTAGACAAGTCCATATTTCCTACTCTATCTATAGAAATACTTTCAAGTTTCAAATTTGGTATCAAACTTTGATTGTAGTTTTGATATACATCTAAATAATTTGATGAGTCTTTGCTGTATATAATGAGTAAGTTTATATTTTCTTCATTTTCTCTAAATCCATCTGCACTAACTATGGAAGACAATAGTATAGATATTGCAATAAGTATTGGAATCAATCTTTTCAATATGTTTTCCTCCCCTATTTTTTAGTTGTTCAATATATTTTCTCTATAGTCATATTTCAAACTTTCTTGAAGATAATTTATGAAATTGACAATTAGCTCTGAAGCTTCAGCTTTAGTGATATCTCTATTTGGATAGAAATAGGGTTCTTTTCCTATGATGCCAAGCATCTTTGCTACATATACATGATCCTTGCCCCAAGCTGGAATACTACCATTGTCTTTATAGCCTGTTGAATAGTTCTTTATAGGTGCAAGGTTTTGAAATCCCAACATTCTAATGAGAATAGTAGTTGCTTCGGCTCTTGTAAGATATTTGTCTGGTTCAAATTTGCCCCTTCCTACTCCCTCCATGATTCCTCTCTTTGTCACCGTTTCTATATAATCATAGTTTCTATGATTTTTCCCTACATCTATATATGTAGGAGGTTTTTCTTCTTGATTTTTCTTTTTCTTTTTCGTATTTTCCTCTTCTTTTTCTAAAGGTATATTCATGGAATTGACAATAGCTTTGGCAAAATCACCTCTGCTCATAGATGAGGATGGTCCTAAATAAATGTTGCCAAGAGGTAGTGCCTCCATACTAGCTAAAAGTAGCATGTCCATTTCATTGGGGAGCCCTAGGACATCTCTTACAGCTGGTATGTTGAGGCGAGTGATGATGGGATTTGTATCTATGGAAAAACTATCTTTGCCTGTATTTCTTCCCTTCAATATGGTCTCACCATCAAATCTTGGAAGGTCATAGGAGTATTTAAGTACATTGTCTTGTTTTTCAGTGAGTAAAAATCCACCTTTGAAACTAATTTGATTTGGTACATTGTCTACATATTCATAATCCTTGGTCATATTGTAGGAAGCCTCAAGAGAAGCAGTTCCTTCCCAATTTCTTTTTTTGTCAATCTTGTTTTCATAGTTTATGGTATAGTCTAGTGTTTGGGTTTCAGTAGCAGACCAAGGGCTGTCATAGCCTACTAGGTTCCCTACAGTCTGTACTGTAATACTTTCTTTGCCTTTATCTACTATATAGGTTTTTCTTGCAGACCAATCTCCTGCATAATATCCTACCAACGGAGTATTGTGAACTACTGTTCCTTGATTCCACTGATAGTTTTCATCTTTTACTTCATACTATTTCTTTCCTACACT
>JAKPAR010000340.1 GCA_029779375.1 Bacillota bacterium
TGCCTCATATTTTTTTAGGATGTTTTCTTTTATAATTCTGGGGAAATCGTTTTCATGTGGTGAAAAATAGCAAGTATACTTACTGCCATTTTCTTTAGCAAAAGTTGAGTAAGCTACTATTGGAGAAATTGCTTTAACCTCTATTTCATCACTATCTACTTTTTGTTTTTTTAATTGCGTCCGATTTACCGTCACTTTGTTATTCCCAAGGTTTAGGTCATCCTTTTGCAATATATAAGTACCAAATGAGTTGATAAATTCTGGTATTGGTGATTTTACAACCCATTCAAGAGTTTTCCCAAAATATAGTTTTTTATTTTTCA
This sequence comes from Bacillota bacterium, assembly GCA_029779375.1. Lineage (GTDB taxonomy): Bacteria > Bacillota > Clostridia > Tissierellales > Sporanaerobacteraceae > Sporanaerobacter. The sequence continues at coordinate 324 of JAKPAR010000340.1, forward strand.
CTTGCCCTTTTGTCAATATATTTGAATATGTGAAAAGTTTAAAATTCCTATTGTTTAAGATGTAACCTTTTTCATGTAAAAATTCAGCTAAATCAGCACTAATATTGCTATAGATAAATCCTTGAAGTATATGATTGTAATGAGTTGGTAAAACAATATTATTTTCTGATTGAAAAATTATCCTCAGTTCCATAGCACACCTCTTAATCCGTAATTAACTCTTCTAGAGCCTTTCTATAGAGTTTAATTTTCTCATTGCCTAAGATCTTTTCTCCCTTTTTTATATTGTACATTATATCTTCTATCTTTATCCTTCTTGCAATATTGTTAGTTTTCACTTTTTTAATATATTCCGCGTAGTTTTCTTCCTCTTTCTTATACAAAGCTTTACAGATTTCAATTGTTTGCTCTGAAAATCCATTTTTTACTAAATCGTCTATTGAAAGCCTCCCTTCTTCCAACGCATCGTGAAACAATGCTGCGATTTTCGCTTCGTTAGTCCTCATCTTAAGGGCTATGTCTATAGGGTGGGAAATAAACGGAACTCCATTCTCTTCTAATTTCCCATCATACAATTGATATGATATTTCAATTGCCCTTTCGACATTCATATTATCACCCCCAAATTTTATCCGTTACATTTTTATCATCTTGTAAAGATTTTACCATAAATTGAGGCAATATATAGTCTTAATTGTATATTTTGTTTAAATATTCTATATCTTTTTTTATTTCTTCTCTAAGCTCAATCGGTTCTATTACACGTGCGTATTTTCCCATACTTAAAATCCAAGATTTAATTTCTTTATATCCTGTCATTTCAG
>JAKPAR010000346.1 GCA_029779375.1 Bacillota bacterium
GATTGAAGTTTACACAAAAGGTTACAGCCAGAAATTTATTTAGGTATAAGAAGCGTTTCTTTATGACTATAATTGGTATAAGTGGATGTACAGCTTTACTTTTAGCTGGATTTGGATTGAAAGATTCAATAGTGTCTATTGCTGTTAAGCAGTTTGATGAAATATATAAATATCAAATGGCATTAGAATTTAAGGATGGTATAAACAAAGGAGAAACAAATGGAGTAGTAGATTTTTTAAAGGAAGATTCAAGAATTAAAGACTATATGCTCGTGAAAGAACAAGCATTAGATATTGGAAAAGGGAATATAGAAAAGACTGCAAATTTGATAGTACCAGAAAATCTAGATGAAATTAACAATTTTATTATCTTGAGGAATAGGATTTCAGGGGAAAAAATTTTAGTTCCAGAAAATGGGGTAGTGTTGACTGAAAAAGTAGCAAAACTTCTTAAGGCAAATGTTGGTGATGAAATATATATAAAAGTTGAAGAAGACAAAAAGGCAAAGGTGAAAGTTGCAGGAATTACGGAAAATTATTCTTTCCACTATATATATATGTCGCCTTATTTGTATGAAAAAGCATTTGGAAAAGATGTAGAGTTCAAAAAGATATTGGTCAAGACAGTAGATACTGACAAAGCCTTTGAAGATAAAATTTCTAAAGAAATATTGAAATACAAAGATGTGTCTTCTATAAATTTTATAGCTGGTATGAGCAAAAGTTTTAAAGATACAATAGGAAGCTTAAACTATGTAGTTTTAGTTTTGATATTTTCAGCAGGAGCTTTGGCATTTGTAGTACTATACAATTTGACAAACATAAATATAAGTGAAAGAATTAGAGAAATTGCCACTATAAAAGTATTAGGTTTTTATGATGAAGAAGTTTCCAAATATGTATATAGAGAAAATGTCATTCTCACTATAATTGGAACAGCTGTGGGACTTGTTTTAGGAGTGTTTCTCCACAAGTTCATAATTCTCACAGGAGAAACGGAATTCATCATGTTTGGTAGGGAAATAAGATTTGTAAGTTTTGTCTATTCAGCTATTTTGACTATATTCTTTTCACTTTTAGTTAATTTTGTTATGTACTTTAAATTGAAAAAAATAGATATGGTAGAATCTTTAAAATCTATAGATTGAAAAAATGGGATAAGTTTAAAATTAAGAAACTTATCCCATTTTCTTAGGTATTTCTATATAGAAAGAAACCCCCACTTCTTCATTTTGAGCCCAGATATGTGAATTGTGCAAATTTAGTATTCTCTTTACAATGACTAATCCAAGACCGAATTCGCCTTTATATCCTTTGTTGAATTCACTAAAAAGGGAATTTAGAATTTCATTTTCAATATTTGGGCCATCATTCCAGAATTTAAGGCAAACTTTGTCGCTGTTTTTTTCTTTCAATGATATAAGTATCTGACTATTTGCATATCTAATTTGATTGTCCAATAGATTTTCTATGACTACTCGCCACTGTTCCATATCTCCACTGATATTTATTTGTGGCAAGTCTAAATTCCAATCCAATTCAGGCCTACTTAAATATAATCTATCTACTACATCTTTAATTAGATTATCTAAAGAGAAAGTTTCACTAGACATTTCATGATTAGCTAAATAATCAAGTTTCGTCAAATAAAGCAGATTCCTTATGCGTTTTTCCAACCGCTCTGCTTCTTCATCGATGACTTCTACAGAACAATCTAAATCTCCTTTTGGATAAATACCATCTCTAATAGCTTGTGAATAACTACGAATGACCATAACAGGAGTTTTTAATTCATGGGATACATGTTGCAAAAAAGATTGTTGCATTTCATCTTGATAAATCAACTGTTTTCTAAGCTTTTCTATAGACTCACCTAAATGCCCTATTTCATCTCCTCTATCCAATTCTACAGCTTCATTCCATTCGTGATTTGCAAGTTTTTCTACACGTTTTTCTAAACTTACCAGAGGATTGGACAAATATTTAGAAAGTCCTATTGCTGGAATCCAACTGAGAACAAATACTATAAACATGATTAAGAGCAATTTTTTAAATAGAGTTTGTACTAAGTCTTGCCTATAAGAGTCCCACATATAAGAAACCAAAAAAACATCTTGCCCCAATGATTTACCTTTTGTGATTACATAAAATATCTTTTCATTTCCTACTTTGCCACTATATCTTTGACTTATGTTTTTTTGAACTTTTATTTCATTTTTTACTTTATTTAAAAAGTCCATAGAAAGAGGAGAGGAAGTGATTATATCATTTTCATTATAAACCATGAAATGATTTACAGTTCGAATATTTTCTAAAGTTTGCCTTGAACTTTCAAGTCCATTGGATTCTAAAAAGTCTATTATGGATTCAATATCGAAACGGTTAAACATAAGCCTCTGTGCATTTTCTATAGTCGCATAGATTTCCTTCGTAAAGAAGTCCCTCAAAGTTAAAGGCAATAATATTGATAAAAGTATTGATATACATAGAGTGATTGTGGCAAATACTATCCAAATTTGAATAGATAATGGTCTATTTTTCATTTTCATGATTTCATCATCCTATATCCATATCCATATATGGTTTCAATATTTAAAAGGGGCATTTTTTTTCTAAGTCTTCTAACTAAGTCATCTACCACTCTATCTGTACCAAAATAATCACTCCCCCAAACAGTTTGAAGTATTTGTTCTCTGGAAAGGGCTAATCCTCTATTTTTTGCGAAGTAAACCAACAAATCAAATTCCTTAGAAGTTAAATCTATTAGCTGGTCTTCTAGTTTAACCCATCTACTATTTATATCTATGGTATAGGGAGGTATATTTTGAATTTGCAAATTAGAACCATAAGTACGTTCTAAAAGATTGCGAGTTCTTATGACTAATTCTCTAGGCAAAAATGGTTTGGGTAAATAATCATCACTTCCAAGTTCTAATCCCAAAACCCTATCTATATCAGCATCTCTTGCAGAAATGAAAATCACAGGAATATTTGGATTTGTCAATTTTATTTCTTGTAAAAGCTGGTATCCGTCTATATCA
>JAKPAR010000352.1 GCA_029779375.1 Bacillota bacterium
AGGACTTGTTCCAATTTTTCACCATTTGGGAGTAATCTATCAATATCTTCCTTATTACAGAGAGCCTTTCTTAGACCACTATAACTGTTTCTCCATTTTATATAATCTATTAACAATAATATCAATGAAATAGAGAATATGAGTATATTCATATAGAGGATATCAGATAAGGATTTGTCCAAAGCTGTACTACTTATCAATATCAAGTTAATTATTAATATTATTACTATAAAATATAAAATTGTCCAAAGTGAATCTTTTAGATATTTAAAGAAACTCATGGTATCATATATCCTTGAGATTTTTTAGTGACTATAAAATCCTTAAGTCCCACATCTTCCAGCCTTTTTCTAAGTCTATTTACATTTACAGTCAAAGTGTTTTCACTTATAAAATATTCACTTTCCCAAAGCACTCTCATGATTCTATCCCTTGATATTATCTTGCCTTTGTTTTTCATAAGAAGTTGAAGTATTTTAAATTCATTCTTGGTGAGTTCTATTTTCTCCTCCTCATAGACAAGTGTCCCATCATTTATGCTTAAAATAGCTCCATGACATTCTATTATACTGCCTTCATTTTCTCCATAGGAATAAGTTCTTCTTATGACAGCTTGTATTTTGGCTAATAATATATCCATGGAAAATGGTTTTGTCACAAAATCATCTCCCCCCAAATTGACCGCCATTATTATATCCATATTGCTGTCCCTTGAAGATAGAAATATAATTGGAACTTTAGACATACTCCTTATTTTTTGACACCAATAAAATCCATCAAAAGAAGGTAAATTTATATCCATAATAACTAAATGAGGATTGTACTTTGCAAATTCCTCCAATACGTTTTCAAAGTTTTCAATAGAAAACGCATCGTATCCCCATTTAGAAATACCTTGTTTTATATTGTCACAAAGAATTTTGTCATCCTCAACTATAAGTATCTTGTACACAATATCACCTCATGGCTATACTTTTAATCAGTCCCTCTAATTTTGATGCAAAAAGAACCGTCCCCAGTGCATCACCCAGTGCATCACAAAAAAGGGTGGCAAACAAAACGTCCCCTTGCCACCCTTGCCACCTAATTGATTACGAATCCAGCACTTGCATTTATTATTTGGCCTGTGATGAGTTTGGCTTCTTCTGTTGAAAGGAAGTATATTACATCTGCTATGTCTTCTGGTTTTGCAATTACTTCAAGAGGTGTGTCATATCTAATGCCTTCAAGAACTTCTTTGTCAACACCTGAAATCATATCTGTATATACTGCTCCTGGTGCAACAGCATTCACCAATATATTTGAAGGGCCTAGTTCTTTTGCCAAGGCCTTTGTGAAACTTATGACTGCTCCTTTTGTTGCAGAATAATGTACTTCACAGGAGGCTCCAACAAGTCCCCATATGGAAGAAAGATTTATGATTCTTCCTGATTTTTCACTAATCATCTTTGGAAGAACGCATTGACAGCAATTAAACATTCCTCCTACATTTACATCAAAAATTCTTTTCCATTGTTCTACTGTTATATCCGTAAACAAAGTCATGTCAGCTATAGCTGCATTGTTCACAAGTACATCAATGTTTCTAAATTTTTTATACCCTTCTTCAAACATTTTCTCAACCTGTGTTCTATCAGAAACATCTGCCTTTATAGCTATAGCATCAACTCCATATGAAAGCAATTCTTCTACCAGTAAAAGAGCCTTGTCTTCACTTTTATGGAAATTTACAATGACATTGTATCCTTCTTTTGCAAATTTTTTGGCAGTGGCTCTCCCAATTCCTCTAGAAGAACCTGTAATCAAAACTGTTTTTTTCATACTATCAGACTCCCTAAAATAATATTTTCATTTAACAATTATATCACATTTCACAAATACCTATTATATAATCCAAAATCTTAATCGTATAAAATTCATAGTTTAAGTACAAGTTGCATACTTATTAAATATGGCAATCATTTATTATAGCAATGAAAAACATGTAAGAAACCTTTCTTGAAACTCATTAATGGAAAGTTTTATATTAAGGAAGAATAGAACTTTCCTATGGGTTGCAAGTATATTTAGAATATTCAAAAAATGAATTAAGGGGGAGTGTTGGAATGAAAAGAAAGTTAGCATTACTATTGGCATTGGTGCTTCTACTGACTATTTTCACTGCAGGCTGTGGCAAAAAAGAAAACCCTGCTGTTGTGGAAGAAGAAACTGAAGAACCAATGGAAGAAGACACAAATACTG
>JAKPAR010000354.1 GCA_029779375.1 Bacillota bacterium
TATTTGTACACCTTTCCTCTTTATCTTATATTTTGCCTTGTCTGCTTTGTATCCATTACAATTATCCCTTTGATTGCCACATCTTATCTTTTAAGGCAATAGCATATAAGGACACTATCACAATAATAATCCCAAATACCTTTTTTCCACTCATATCTTCTTTTAAAAATATATAGCTAACTATGGCAGTTATGGCAGGGATAAGATTCATATATAAGGAAGCAATCTCCACCCCAATTATCTTCATCCCTTGTATATATAGGAGATATCCTAGAGCAGAACTTACAATACCTACAAACATAAGATTCCCTATCAAGGCAGGCCATAGATGGGTTTGATTTATTAGTTTTATTATTTTAGCACCGTCAATAAAAGCTAGTATTAGGAGAAAAACTGTTGCTGCCATAGTTTGCTTGTATAAAAGATAGATACTGTCATACTTTGTTTGTAATTCATATGTTTTTATAGTATAGGCAATCCAACTGAATATAGCCAACAACATATAAACAATCCCTATTATTTGAGAAAAGTTAAATTCATTCCCTGGTCTTATATCCAAAACTAATATAACCCCAAATGTAGCTATTATAAAATTTATAATTTCAAAGGCTTTAAACTTCTTCTTATATATAAGAACATTTGCCAATAAGGTAAAGATGGGAATCATAGCGCATATAAGAGAGCTTAAGGAAGCACTTATGTAGGTTAATGCTAGTGCATTGAAAGAATAATAGACAGCTATTCCCAAAAAACCTGTAACTATTACAGCCCCTTTATCTTCTTTTTCAATTTGGAGTTTTTCCTTGTTTTTAGTCCTTTTTATTCCAACAATCAACCACAAAAAAATAGAAGCAATGGCAAATCTTAAAAAAATCAGTGTAAAGGGTGGTAGGTGTTCTACTAAAAATTTCATACTTACAAAATTGATACCAAATACAAATATACTTAAGCCAACAAGTAAATTTCCAAATTTCTTTTCAGCTACCATAAAACTTCCTCCAAAAATAGTTTGCCTTTCTGTATATGTATTGCCTACGTCTTTAATTTTATCAAAACTATCC
>JAKPAR010000356.1 GCA_029779375.1 Bacillota bacterium
AAAAACAGCTTACGGATTTATAAAAAAATATTTTTATCATCTGCAGGATATTGAATAGGTGTAAAATCATATATACTTTTATACTTCGGTACTATCATTACACCTCCTGGATGTTGTCCTGAAGTTCTTTTTATGCCTGTAAGCCCTTTAACTAATCTGTTAATTTCTGCTGGATGCACCAATATGTTCTTTTCATCAAAATATTTTTTTATAAATCCGTAAGCTGTTTTTTCTGCTATAGTTCCAATAGTTCCTGCTCTAAATACATATCCCTTTCCAAAGAGCTCTTCAGTATATTTATGTGCTACTGGTTGATATTCTCCAGCAAAGTTTAAATCTATGTCAGGTTCTTTATCTCCTTCAAATCCAAGAAAAACCTCAAAAGGTATATCATGACCATCTTTTCTTAATTTTGTACCACATACAGGACAATTTTTATCAGGTAAATCAATTCCGGAACCTATTGAACCATCCTCTATGAACTCACTATATTTACAATTTGGACATATATAATGAGGAACTAATGGATTTACTTCAGTAATCCCACTCATAGTTGCAACAAAAGAAGAACCTACCGAACCTCTTGACCCTACCAAATATCCATCTTCTAATGATTTCCAAACTAATTTTTGAGCAATTATATATAATACGGCATAACCATTCTTAATAATAGAGTTTAATTCTTTGTCAAGCCTTTCTTTAACAATCGTCGGAAGTGGATCACCATATATTTCTACTGCTCTATTACTAGTTATTTGTCTCAATTGTTCCTCCGCTCCTTCAATGACAGGAGGAAAAGTACCATCAGGGACAGGAATTATTTCTTCACATAAATTAGCAATATAATTAGTATTATCTATAACTACTTTTCTTGCCTCTTTTTCTCCTAGATAGCTGAATTCTTCTAGCATTTCATCTGTAGTCATGAAATAAAGTGGAGGTTGATTATCTGCATCTTTAAATCCTTGACCATACATAAGTATTCTTCTATAAATTTCATCTTCTGGGTCTAGAAAATGAACATCACCAGTTGCAACAACAGGCTTATTATATTTTTTACCTATAGATAGAATTTTTCTATTGATATCTCTCAATTCTTCTTCGTTTTTTACCATACCATCTGCTATTAAATGTCTATTATTACCTATTGGTTGTATCTCCAAATAATCATAAAAGTTGACAATTTCTCTTATTTCATTGTAATCCCTATTCTTCAGTAAAGCTTTGTAAAGTTCACCTGCTTCACAAGCACTTCCAATTATTAATCCTTCTCTGCGTTTAAGAAGAGTTGATTTGGGAATTCTTGGCTTTCGATAAAAATATTTTAAATGAGCATCAGACACTATTTCATAAAGATTTCTCAATCCTGTATAATTCTTAACCAATATTATTACGTGATAAGTTTCTTCTTTATATACATTCTTGTTATTTGCTAATTTTGTATTTATTTCATCTAATTTTTTGATCCCTTTTTCCAATAAAATATTTTTACATTTTAAAAATATTTGGGCAGTAGCCTCTGCATCATCTACGGCCCTATGATGATTTTCCAAACTTATGTTTAAATGTTTTGCCACTATATTTAACTTGTGACTTTTTAGTTCTGGAAATAGACTACGAGTTAATTCCAAAGTATCTAATATTGGATTTTCGATATCCATTCCCAATTTAGATAAGTTCTGTCTTATAAATCCCACATCAAAAGAAGCATTATGTGCCACCAATACAGAATCTCCAATAAAATTGTTAAAATCAGGTAATATATTGTCTATTGTTGGTTTATCCCTAACAAGTTCATCAGTTATCCCAGTCAAATCTACGATTTTTTCAGGTATAGAAACTTCTGGATTGATTAATTGATTATATCTATCTACAATTTCTCCATTTTTTATTTTGACAGCACCAATTTCAGTTATTTTATCATTTATAGGTGAAAATCCTGTAGTTTCTATATCAAATACAACATACTCTGTATCTAAATTTTTACCTTTACAATTTGTAACTATAGACCTTATATCATTTACTAAATATCCTTCTAGTCCATATATTACTTTTAAATCATATTTCTTACTTGCTTCCATCCCTTCAGGAAAACTTTGTACCACTCCATGATCCGTTATAGCTATTGCACTGTGTCCCCACTCTTTAGCTCTTTTGGCCATTCGTGAAAAACTAGTTAT
>JAKPAR010000367.1 GCA_029779375.1 Bacillota bacterium
GCTAGTTTAGAAAAGATATTGTGGACTGATGGAAAAGTAGAAATCATGAATACCAAGATAGTTAAAGATAAAATAGTAGTGAGCGGTATTGTGAATTTCAAGATTGTTTACAGAACAAAAGAAGAAAATATACCAATAGATACAGTAGAGACAACAACTGATTTTAGAGAAGAAATAGAAATATATGGTATAGATGAAGAAATGATGGGAAAAGTTAGTGCTCGTATAGAACATATAGAATATGACGAAGTAGACGAAAGAAAAATAGTATTAGAAGCCTTGGTAAATATTGAAGCAAGAGTAGAAAACACCAAGACCATAGAAATTGTCAAAGATATAAAAGGTGGAGAGGGCTTTGAAGTTTTAAAAGAAAAGTTAAGATACAATTATCTTCTAGGTTCGAGTGATTCCTATGCAGTAGTAAGAGATGCTTTTGAACTAAGGGATACTTTGCCAGATATTGAAGAAGTACTAAAACTTGATTTAGCTTCTTATGAAGTAGAATCCAAAGTAGTTGAAGATAGAATTATAGTTTCGGGAATAGTAGAAGCTTCTTTTGTATACTATGGTGGAGGAAAATTAAATTCTTTGAAAAGAGAAGTAGCTTTTAACCATTTTATAGATATAGAAGGAGCCAAAAAAGATTCCAATTGTCAGCTAAAATTAGAAGTAGTCAGTGGAGAATATGAAGTAAAGGAAGATTTAGAAGGAAAACTTAGAGTATTGGATTTGGAAGTTAAAGTTAAAGTTGTTGGAAAAGTATATGAGCAAAAACAAAAAGAAATTGTATTAGATGCTTATTCTACAAAAAAGAAGATAAATATTCAAAAGGAAGAAATAGAAGTAGTTGAAAATGTAAAAGACATTCATCAAAAAGAAACTATAAAAGGCAAGTTAAAGGGACTAGGCTTTGGAGAAATTTATCATATAGAAGGAAATCCAATATTGTTAGATAGCAAGATTATAGAAGATAAAATAATACTTGAGGGTCTCATTTCGTTAAATCTTCTCTATCTTGAAACTGTTGCAAAGGAAATAAAAACTATAAAAGAAGAAATTTCATTTAAGACTTATATAGAATCAGAAGATATAGATGAGACGATGAATCCATTGGTAGAACTAATTTTAGAGGATATAAATTATAAAATAATTGATGAACAAAACATAGAAATAGAAGCAAATCTTGACAATTTCATCTTTTTAAATAGACAAAGAAAAGTAAATATAGTACTTGATTTAGAGGAAACGGATGAGCTTATAGACAAAAGCAAAAGACCAAGCATCACTGTATATATAGTGCAAAAAGGCGATTCTCTTTGGGATATAGCTAGAAGATACAATACTACAGTTGAAGAAATAGTACTTTCAAACAATATAGTATCACCTGATCATTTGATGCCTGGGGAAAAGATTATCATAGAAAAAATAGTTGACAATAGTTTTTAGCCTTTAGAATATCTAAAGGCTTTTTTTTATGTTTTATTGCTGTTGTCTCTATGGTATAATACTATATTGTAAAAACCTAAAACAAAAGGAGAAAAGGAATGAATGAAATTCAAATAGAAGCCTATGGAAAAGTAAATATTTCTCTAGATGTAATAGGAAAGAGAAAAGATAATTATCATGAAATAGAAACTATTATGCAACAGATAGATTTAAAAGATATTTTGACTATTAGAGACAGAAAAAATGAAATAAAAATCGAATGCAACAATTCTCTGGTTCCTTTAGATTCATCAAATATAGTACATAAGGCCTTTAGAGTTTTAAGTGAAAAGTGTCATGTAAAAAGAGGAGCTCATATAATCATAGAAAAAAATATTCCTGTGGCAGCAGGACTAGCAGGAGGAAGTGCAAATGCAGCTGCAACACTTAAAGGGCTAAATAAGCTTTGGAATTTAAATTTAACAGAAGCTGAACTTATGGACATAGGAGTTCATATAGGTGCTGATGTTCCATTTTGTATCATGGGAGGAACTGCACTGGCAAAGGGAATTGGAGAAAAACTTGAAAAATTGGATAGTTTCAAAGATCATATGCTATTACTTGCCAATCCAGGTATAGAAGTGACATCTAGTCATGTATATAGCCTTCTTGATATAGAAAAGATAATTAAAAAGCCCAACACAGATATGCTCCTTAAGGCTATACATGAAGATGATTTGTATACTGTTTCAAAAAATATGGTCAATGTATTAGAACAAGTAACTTGTAGTGAGTATAAAGAAATCGAAAAAATTAAAGAAGATATGTTAAGCTGTGGAGCCCTGGGTAGTTTGATGAGTGGTAGTGGCCCTACTGTATTTGGCTTCTTTGACGATGAAGATAAATTATACAATTGCAAAAGAATATTGGAAAAAAGAATAGAAAAAGTTTTCATTGCTAGAACTATTTGAATAAAATTCCCACTTCTTGTAGAACATATAATTATGGATCTACTAAAAGGAGTGGGAATTTTGTTTTTTGAAATAAAAGAAGCATTAAAACATATATTTGATATTTATTTGCTATTAGCTATAGCATTCATATGTCTGCGTATATTCTTAGTGGATATACCCAGACTTAAAAAGGACAATTGCCATAGAGAGGCCAATATGGCAAAGGGTATAGGAATTTTTTATATAGTTGCAAGTCCCATACTATATTTTTTGTTTAGGTAATAAGGAGGCTTAAAATGGACTTAAATGTAGGAAAGCTAAAAGAAATACTTAAAGATTGTGATGATGTAGTATATAGGGATTTCAAAGTAGGAGTAAAACAAAACTTTTCTCTATGTATAGTTTATGTAGATGGACTCATAAATAAAGAAAGCGTAAGTGATTTTGTATTGGAATCTCTCATGGAAGGGGCAAGGGGGCTAGAGCCTACTCCCAAGGGAATAAAAGACAATCTTGTCGAGTTAATAACCAAGGGAAATATCTCAATAACTGAAATAAAAGAAGTATCTACTATAGAGGAAACTATTGATGCAATTCTCTCAGGTGAAACAGCTCTTTTTATAGATAAATATGACAAGGTAATCATATTATCTTCAAGAGGATGGCCCACAAGAAGCATCAATGAATCTCAATCAGAAACTGTAGTTAGGGGTCCTAGAGATGCCTTTACTGAAACTTTAAAGGTAAATATTACACTCATAAGAAGGCGAATTAAAGATCCAAATCTTAAAGTCAAAATGCTTAAAATAGGGAGAAGGTCAAAAACTGATGTAGCGGTTATGTACATAGAAGATATTGCAAATGATGGAATTTTGGGAGAAGTTTTCACCAGACTTGAAAAGGTTGACGTAGATGCCATTGTGGAAAGTGCCATATTGGAAGAATATATACAAGATGATTATTATTCACCTTTTCCTCAAATAGAAAATACAGAACGACCTGATTCTGTAGCAGCTTCTCTATGTGAAGGTAGAATAGCTATAGTTGTAGACAATACTCCTTCAGTACTTGTAGTTCCTGCAACGATAGGAACAATCATGCAATCAAGTGACGACTATTATACAAGATGGGTCGTAGCAGGTATAACTAGGATTATTAGATATATTGCGGTAGCTGTAGCTGTATTGGCTCCAGGACTTTATATAGCAATCACATCTTTTCATCCAGGATTATTACCTACAAGACTTGCCTTTTATGTGGCAGCTACTAGAATCAATGTACCTTTTCCAGCAGTAATAGAAGCTTTTTTGATGGAAATAACTATAGAGTTTTTAAGAGAAGCAGGTACTAGAATATCGGGGCCAATTGGGACTACTATTGGAATTGTAGGGGGTTTAATCATAGGTCAGGCAGCAGTAGAAGCAGGAATAGTGAGTCCCTTGATGATTATCATAGTAGCTATAACTACTATAGCTTCTTTTACTCTTCCCAGCTATGAATTTGCAGCAGCTCTTAGATTTTATAGATTTTTCATCATGGTATTAGCTTCCATATTGGGACTTTATGGAATAATGCTTGGCATCATACTCATGCTTACACATTTGGCTGATTTAAATAGTTTTGGGATTCCATTTAGTTCACCATTTTCGGGACTAGGGCTTAGTACTGGAGATTTGAAGGATGTATTGGCCAGACTGCCTATGAATAGAATGAGGTATAGACCAACATTTACATATCCAAAAGATAAAAAAAGAATTAAATAGGTGATTATATGGAAAGAAAAAATAGAATATCTAATGGACAATTGGAAGCACTTGTTTTAAGTATTGCCGTAGGTGTAGGAATATTATCTCTTCCAAATGATTTAGCTAATATTTTAGGCAATGATGGCTGGATTTTAATAGTTATTGGAGCATTGATTATTCTACCTTTTTTGTACATAATGTATAAATTAAATAGAATGTTTCCTGGGGAAATTTATTTTGAATACGGGAAAAAAATAGTTGGCACTTTTTTGTTTGATATATTCAGTATAATCTATCTTATATCCTATATATGTATGTTGGCCTTTGAAGTAAGGGTTTTTGCTGAGGTCATCAAAGCTTTTTTGCTTGACAGAACTCCAATCGAAGTAATCATAATCACAATGTTACTTGCTTCCTCATATATAGCAAGAAAGGATTTAGGAGCCCTAGGGAGAATGGCAATCATACTTGTAATTATAGTTGGAGTTATTATGCTCATATTTGGCATTTTAGCACTTCCAACTATGGATTACACAAATATACTTCCACTATTTAGGATAGGTTTTGGGGATATAAAAGATATACTTAGAGGTTTTGGTTACATTGCTTTTAGCTATTCTGGATTTGAAATAATACTCATAGCTATGGCTTATATAGAAAAGCCAGAAGAGTCATTAAAATATAGCATTAAGGGTGTTTTATATACGGCAGTTGTTTATTTGATTACATTTTTTATATCCCTTGCCCAGCTTGGGATTTATGATACTAAAAGACAGATTTGGCCAATGCTTTCCATAATGAGAGAAATAGAACTTCCTGGATTTTTTATAGAAAATTTGGATGCTCTTGTAATGTCGGCTTGGGTATTGGTCATATTTGGTACTATTGGCCCTGATATGTATATAAATGGGACTATATTAAAAAGTATATTTAATTCCAGAAGACATGATTTTCTCATACTACCTTTAATTCCAATAGTATATGTTATCTCTCTCATTC
>JAKPAR010000369.1 GCA_029779375.1 Bacillota bacterium
GGGACTTAAGGATTTTATAGTCACTAAAAAATCTCAAGGATATATGATACCATGAGTTTCTTTAAATATCTAAAAGATTCACTTTGGACAATTTTATATTTTATAGGAGTAATATGTACGATTAATCTAATACTTATAAGCAGTACAGCTTTGAATAAGTCTATAGGCGATATTTTGTATATGAATATACTTATTTTCTCTATTTCTTTATTGTTTTTAATCCTACACTATATAAAATGGAAAAATAGCTACAAGAATTTTAGAAATGCTCTCTATAATAAAGAAGATATTGATGATTTTCTCCCCAATGGTGAAAAATTGGAACAAGTCCTTATAAGAGAGACAATAGATTTCAAGAATGAAGAAAAATTGAGAGAAACCAAAGAATTGAAAGAGGATTTAGAAGAGATAAATGATTATATAACAAAATGGGTTCACGAGATTAAGATACCTTTATCTGTATGTGAGCTTATAGCTGACAAAATTGAGGAAGAAGAACTATATGATATTTCAGAAGAATTGAGAGGGGAATTAGAAAGAATAAATTTTCTCACCAATCAAGTACTGTATACTAGCAGGGCTTCAAACTATTCTGAAGACTTTGCAATAGAAGAAATAAATTTATATACATTAGTCAAAAGTGTAATTAAAAACAATATGAATTCTTTTATATCTAAAAAGATAGAAGTAGAAATGGATAATTTGGATTTTAATGTATTTTTAGACATCAAATGGACTTTTTATGTATTAGATCAAATAATAAACAATGCTTGCAAATATACCGATGTGCATGGGAAAATTAAAATTTTTGCAAGGGAAGATGAAGAAAGTATAAAACTTTTTATAAAAGATAATGGTATGGGCATATCTCCTAAAGATATAGAAAGAATTTTTGACAAGGGGTTTACAGGAGATAATGGAAGAAAAACAACCAAATCCACAGGCATGGGACTTTATATATGTAAAAAAATTGCAAATAAGCTAAATTTCAATATAGAAGTATCTTCTCAAGTATCACAATACACAGAATTTAAAATAACTTTTTATAAAATAGCTGATTATTTCAATGTGACAAAGATGTAATATTAAGTTCTATATTGTCACTATAAATGATGGCATACAGACAGGGAAAATACTAGAATATAGACAAATACTAAATAAAAAATCTCTCTTAGATTAAGAGAGATTTTTCAAATGATATAGGAGGTTAGAAAATGGACGTGGTACTTGAAACGAAAAATTTAAGAAAAGAATATGGCTCAAAAGGAATGACTTTTACAGCTGTAGATGATATTGATTTAAAAGTATATAAGGGTGAATTTTTAGGAATAATGGGACCATCTGGAGCAGGAAAGACTACACTTTTAAATCTGTTATCTACTATTGACAGACCTACTTCTGGAGAAATATATTATGAAGGAAATAGTATTTTAAATATGCAAAACAAGGAGCTTTCCATATTTAGACGAAATAATATAGGTTTTATATTTCAAGATTTTAACTTGTTGGACAGTATGTCTATTGAGGACAATATGGCTTTGCCCCTTGCTCTTTCAAAAGTAGATATAAGAGAAATAAATAAAAAGATAGAAGACTTAAGCAAATTTTTTGGATTAAAAGAGCATTTAAAAAAATATCCCTATCAATTGTCAGGAGGGCAAAAGCAGAGAGTAGCAGCAGCAAGGGCACTCATTACTTCTCCTTCCATAGTTTTTGCAGATGAACCCACTGGAGCATTGGATTCAAAGTCTTCTCAAGAATTGTTGCAATGCCTATCTAAAATGAATGAAGAGTTCAATACAACTATTCTCATGGTTACTCATGATGCATTTGCAGCTAGCTATTGCAAGAGAATTTTATTTTTAAAGGATGGCAAAATCCATGCAAGAATAGATAAAGATTCATCCAGAAAAGAATTCTTTAAAAGAATCATTGATTTACTTGCAGCTATGGGAGGTGGAGTAGATGAACTCTTTTAAAATAGCTATCATAAACTTTAAAAGAAACTTAAAGACTTATGGGTTATATCTTATGGCTATGATTTTTTCTGTGGCTGCCTATTACAACTTTTTATCTATGAGATACAATCCTCAGTTCTTGGATTTAAAAGAGGTATCTAATTATGTGGAAGGTACATCCTATATGGCTTCTATCTTGATGATAATGTTTTTGATATTTTTCATAGTATATTCTAGCAATTTTTTCTTGAATCAAAGAAAAAAAGAGATAGGTGTATATGCTTTCATGGGAATTGATAACTACAAAATAGCTTTTATTTTTGCTTCAGAAGGGCTATTACTAGGCATATTATCAGTGATCACCGGATTAATTGCTGGAATTTTATTTAGCAAATTGTTCATGATGATACTTGCAAAAGTGGCACTCTTAAATATGACAATTGAGTTTTTTATATCAAAAAGAGCTGTTATTCAAACAATAATTGCTTATTCAATTATTTTGGCTATTACATTTTTAAAAGGATATTTGGATATTGTTAGAACAAATTTGATAGATTTGTTGAATTCATTGAAAAAAGAAGAAGAACTTCCCAAGGTAAACTATTTTAAAGGAATTGCTTCAATAACTATTATTGGAGTAGCATATTATTTTGCAATAAATTATCAAATATTGGGTTTTAATGCAACTTTTTTGGTTGCAGTACTTCTCATAATATGGGGGACTTATTGGCTATTTGATTCTTTTTTTTCAATGGTAATAAGACATTATGTGAACAAAAAAAGTTACTTGTATAGGGGTGTAAATATTATTAGCGTTTCAAATATAGCATTTAGAATCAAGAACAATTATAGAACCCTTGCAGCGGTAGCAGTATTAATAACAACTTGTATTACTTGCTTTGGCACAGTTAGCTCTCTTAAATATTATGTAGAAAAAAACCACAAAATAGAAGTTCCTTATACTGTTACTTATATTTCTGATAATGAAGAGGAAATAGCAAAAGTAGAGGAAATTATCAAGAATTCAAATCATAAAATA
>JAKPAR010000374.1 GCA_029779375.1 Bacillota bacterium
ACTGTATTTTCTAAGATATTCTTCCATGGAAATATTAGGTTCTTCTTTTCTGATCAAATTATAATCATAATATATAGCTCTTCCAAAGGATTCCTTGCCCATTAGAGGAAGAAAACTTATATCTCCTACAAATTTTTCATATACAATTACCTTTGCAACTCTACCAAATATCAATTCTGATTTTTCAACAATTTGAGATAACTCTGGTTCCCAAACTATATGATGTGTGTGGCTAAATATATCTTCAACATACATGAGATCTCCGTGTATATTTTTTATTTCAAATAAACTTATGTGGGATTTGTTTCTTTCTATAAGTACTTCTTTTTCTAAATCATCCAGTTTATGAGATTCTTCTTCGAGAAAGTGTTCAATAAAATTTTTGCCATATTTAGTCCTATAGTCTAAACTTATCCATACATTGAAGGCCATTCTAGTTCTTCTTTCATCAAAATCTGGATAATAAAATTCAATTGAATCAATAGTTTTTTCTTTCTGGAAAAAATCATCTATATAATTGAGAAGTTTTCTTGTGGCATTTTCTTGAATAGTCATTATTTGTTCATAGTCAAGTTTACCCATATTTTCCTCCAAGTCTAAAAATAATATTATATAATATTATATACTATTTGGATATATTTTGCATATATTTTGAAATATATTTTGGAAAGTTTTATATTGTATACAAAAAAAGTCCTGAAACTCAGGACTTTTATCTTTGAGATAGGGAATATTTTAATGAAGTGTTTTCTAAATCAGTATATATATCTATTTTTTCAAAATAACCATTTTTTCTTATAACAGGGCAAAAATCTTTTGATTTTACAGCTTCAATGAAATCTTTTTCATCTCGGATGGTAGAATCAAAATAAGTAGCATATTTTCCCACGTTTTGAGATACATGGGCATCACTTGCTCCTAAGCAGGGTATAGTAAGTTCAGTGGCTAATGCATAAGCATATAGATTATGATAAGGGAAAGTGCTTCCATTGAAAGCTTCTACTCCAGAAAGAATATTTGATACCTTTCTTATATGTTCTCCTAATCCTCTATTGTTATTTCTAAAAGGGTGAGCACTTATTGCTACCCCATTATTTTTTTCAACTATTTCAAGTAATTCATTGGCATGGAGCATATTTTCTGGAAGATTGTCAACTCCAAAAACTAGTATATCTCCTTCAAAAGTAAGTATTTCAGCTCCAACTATGACTAAAATATCATTTATCTTTGCAGAATTTCCTATTTCTTTTCGTAAATGGTTGTTGTCATGATTTGTTACACATATTCCATCTAGTCCTACAAATTTTGCAGTTTCAATAGCTTCTTTAAAGGTTAAATGACTATCAAAAGAGTATTTGCTTTCGTGCAAATGAGTATCTATGATCATTATTTATTACCTCCATATACATTCTATTAGAATTTTACCACAGAAGTGCTTGTCTATAAGCAATTATAGAAAATAATAATAGGCATATAAAAATATATAGAAAAAATCTATGTATTTTATTATTTTTTCTTAATAAATGATTCTTTTTTCAGAAAATTTGATATCATTGAACTAATAAATGATTGAATGTTGAGAGGAGGAAAGATATGCTTAAGTTTAAAGATTATGAGTACAAAAGACCAGATATGGAAAAGGTAAGAGAAGATTTTACACATTTGATTGAAAAATTCGAGGCTTCTTCAAATGCAGAAGAACAAAATGAAGTCATGAGAGAGATAAATGCGTTGAGAGAAGAAGTAGAGACTATGGCAAATTTAGTGTATATAAGACATTCTATAAATACAGAAGATGAATTCTATGAGAAGGAACAAGAATTTATTGATGAGAATATGCCACTATATGAAGAAGTCATGACTCAATACTATAGGGCTTTGGTGAATTCGAATTTTAGAAGTGAACTTGAAGAAAAATGGGGAAGGCATCTATTTAATTTAGCTGAAATGAAACTTAAAACTTTTTCACCAGAGATAATTGAAGATTTAATCAGAGAAAACAAGCTTGTATCAGAATATGATAAATTGATAGCTTCTGCTAAGATAGTATTTGAAGGAGAAGAGAGAAATCTTTCTCAAATGCAACCTTTTATGCAATCTAAAGATAGAGAAACAAGAAAGAAAGCTTATGAAGCCTATACAAGCTTCTTTGAAGAAAATGAAGAAAAGTTTGATGAAATATATGACAATTTAGTTAAAGTAAGAGATGGAATGGCTAAAAAATTAGGTTTTAAAAACTTTGTAGAACTTGGATATGCTAGAATGTCCAGAACAGACTACAACAAAGAAATGGTAGCTAATTATAGAAAACAAGTAGAAGAAGATCTGGTACCAGTAGTTAGTGAACTTAAAGAAAGGCAAAGGAAAAGACTTGGTCTTGATGAGCTTAAATACTATGATGAACCATTAGAGTTTTTAACTGGAAATGCAACTCCAAAGGGAGATGCTGATTGGATTCTTGAAAATGGAAAGAAAATGTATAGTGAACTTTCTCCTGAAACAAATGAGTTTTTTACATTTATGGTGGAAAGGGAACTTATGGATCTTGTAAGTAAAAAGGGCAAGATGAGCGGAGGATATTGTACTTATATACCAAAATATAAATCGCCATTTATATTCTCAAATTTCAATGGAACTAGCGGAGATGTAGATGTACTTACTCATGAAGCAGGTCATGCTTTTCAAGGATATTTAAGCAGAGAAATTGAAGTGCCAGAATATATTGCTCCAACTCTTGAAGCTTGTGAAATTCATTCTATGAGTATGGAATTTATAACTTGGCCTTGGATGGGATTGTTCTTCAAAGATGAAGAAGAGAAATATAAATTTAGTCACTTAAGTGGAGCTGTAAATTTTATTCCTTATGGTGTGACAGTAGATGAATTTCAACATTTTGTCTATGAAAATCCCGAAGCTACTCCTTGTGAAAGAAAAGCTAAATGGAGAGAAATAGAAAAGAAATATCTTCCATTCAGAGATTATGAGGACAATGATTTCTTAAATAGAGGTGGATATTGGTTTAGACAAGGTCATATATTTCAAGTGCCTTTCTATTATATAGATTATACTTTGGCTCAAGTTTGTGCATTCCAATTTTGGATTAAATTTAAAGAAGATAGAGAAAAGGCTTGGAGTGATTATATAAGACTTTGCAAAGCTGGAGGAAGTATGCCTTTCTCAAAATTAGTTCAATATGCAGGCCTACAAGTTCCTTTTGAGGATGGATGTATAAAGAAAGTCATGGGACCTATAAAAGAATGGCTTGACAGTGTAGATGATTCAAAGTTTTAGATATATTAAAGCCCTGATATTATTTATCGGGGCTTTAATATATCTAACAAATTTTCAAGGTATGGATTGTAATTTTTTTGTTAAAATAGAAGTATCATAGTTGAAAAAAATATAAATTGAAGTAAAGTATAGATATAAGGGAAATTAGGGGTGTTTTTATGAAAGATAAGAAAAAAACTATGAAAATAGGACTTATAATTGTATTTATAGCTGTACTCATTTATCTTATCAACAATATAAATATATATAACAAAGAAAGTTTAACAGATTTTTTTTCTACTGCCAGAGAGGATAGGAACTTTTCTGTGTTTTTCACTGTTATTTCAACAATATTAGTTGTTTTTTTTGTACCTATTTC
>JAKPAR010000010.1 GCA_029779375.1 Bacillota bacterium
CAGAGATGGAATATTTGACCATAGCAGGGCTATAGATTTGGAAACTAGAAGGTCTATACCCTTAGAAGAATGCAGAGAAGGATATGAAAGAGCCATATCTGAAATAGACAAGTCAAAATATATATTGGACAATAATCTAATTGGAAGTATAATCAGTGGGTCTGATGAAATAATAGCTAAAAAACCTGAAGAAAAATTAGAAATTCAAAATAAGGATACGATAGGATTTCAAGCCAATACAAAGGCTAAATTGGATGAATATTATAAAAAAGGCATTAGGCTTATGGAAATAGATTTAGAATGGACTGATGATGAAAAATTGATAGTAAACTGTGACAATGGGATGACCATTGAAGAATTGGAACAATGGATGAAAGACCACATTGATGCGTATATAATCACAGATATGGTTGGGGACACTTCCGATGCCATGAAATATATTAAGTACAATTTAAAAGAAGTAAAGGAAAGATTTATTCCACAGGTAAAAGATATGGAAGAATACTATCTGGTATATACCAAAGGTTTCAAAAACATCATATTTAAAATACCTGATGACAAATATACAGACAAAGAAATATTAGAATTTGTCAAATTATATGATCACTTTGGAGTAGCAATATCAGAATATAGAGCAAACAGAGGATTTCTAAGGAAACTCCAAAAACAAGGCCTCACCACATATATATACTAAACGTCCCCTTGGCAGCACAACTAATGGAGGTAGAAAATGGTTTTAACTATACTATTTATTTTAAAAATAATATTATTTATAAAATTAACTGGAATACAGTACAATCAAGCCATAATATTTACAGTAAGTACTCTTTTCACACTTTTCGCTTTTACACTTATATATTTTAGTAGAAATGAGAAAAAGCAATCAATAGCTTTTTCCTTTTACAATATCATGTCGGCTATTATGTTTGTTGATGCAGTGTATTATCATTATTTCAACAATTTGCCCTCTATCATCATGTTTAAACAGCTTGGAGCAGTGGCTCAAGTAGGAGATAGCGTGAAGGCTGTTATTAATCCACTACATCTATTGTTTATAGCTGATATACCGTTTTTATTTGTATATTCAAGCAAGAAAAATAAGAAAATTAAAAAAAGCACAAAAGTTTATGAAAAAAAGATTAGAATTGGCGTTCCTTCTATATTGGCTTTGACATTAGCCATAGTCATAACTTCTTTAAGCATTGGGGGATATGGAACTGTACTTGTAAGACAAGAACTTTTCACTTATCATGCTAAGGATTTTGTCAATTTATTCAAAAGTGAAAATGCCAAAGGAGAAGGAGAATTTACAGAAGAAGATTTAGTTTATTTAAGGAAAAGGGCCATGGTTGATAATGGAAAATTAACTGGAATAGGGAAAGGTAAAAATCTCTTGGTCATTCAAGTAGAAGGATTACAGAACTTTGTTATCAATGAATATTATGATGGGCAAGAAGTCACACCAAATTTGAATTCCTTTATAAAAGATAATAGCAGTATTTATTTCGATAGATATTATCAACTTCTAGGTAGAGGAAACACATCCGATGCAGAATTTGTGTCAAACAATTCTCTTTATCCGTCTATGGAAGATCCTACCTATACTCAATATCAAGACATTACTTTTTATGGACTACCTTGGATACTCAGGGA
The DNA here is from genome assembly GCA_029779375.1 of Bacillota bacterium. Classification (GTDB taxonomy): domain Bacteria; phylum Bacillota; class Clostridia; order Tissierellales; family Sporanaerobacteraceae; genus Sporanaerobacter. The sequence goes on from JAKPAR010000010.1 coordinate 1,654, forward strand.
CAATGGATATACTTCTTGGGTATTTCATGGATATAAAAAGGAATTTTGGAATAGAAGTGCGGCCTATCCAAATCAAGGTTTTGAGAGATTTATAAGTGGAGAGGATTACAATGTTGGAGAAACTATAGCTTTGGGTTTAAGCGACAAAGACTTTTTCAAACAATCCCTGCCTTATTTAAAGGAAATGGAAAAGCCGTTTCATGCGTTCATGATCACATTATCTAGCCATACGCCATTTACTATGCCTGAAAAATATCATGTAATAAAATTAAGACCAGAACACAAAGACACCATGTTTGGCAATTATCTTCAAGCCATACATTATACAGATGAAGCAATAGGAGAGTTCATAGAAAGTTTAAAAAAAGAAGGACTGTATGATGACACAGTTATAGCCATATATGGAGATCACTTTGCACTATCCAGCATGGACGAGGCCAATGAAAAAATAATGACAGATTATCTAGGATATCAATATGACTATGATTCCATGATGAATATACCCCTTATCATTCATGTACCCGGAGAAGACATAAATGAAACTGTATCAAAGGTCAGCTGTCAATTAGACTTTCTTCCAACAATACTAAATATCATGGGAGTTAAAAATGAAAAGGGAGTTATGTTTGGGAAAGACATATTAAATACAGAAGACAGCTTTGTAGCACAACAGACTTATATGCTCAAAGGCTCCTTTATAGATAATGAAAAGGTATTTGTCATGTCCAGAGATGGAGTATATAAACACAGTCGTGCCTATTATCTAGACACAAGAGAACCAGTGGATTTGGAAAAATGCAAAGAAAACTACAATAGAGCCATAGAAGAGATAAACAAATCCAACTATGTTTTGCGACAAGGGGGACGGTTCTTTCTGTCGCATTTATCGGGAAAGGATTCTACCAAACTAGTAGCTCATGCAGGAGGGAAAATTAGAGGTCTTACCTATACAAATTCAAGAGAATCCTTAGATAAAAGTTATAAGAAAGGGCTTAGGCTTCTAGAAGTAGACTTTATTTGGACTACGGACAACAAATTAGTTTGTCTCCACAGTTGGGATGGATTTGTAAACAAATTTTTCAATGTTCCTGTAAAACAATATTCTTATGATGAATTTATAAATTTTAAAATGATTCACGGATGGCAACAATTGACGCCAGATATTTTGGCTGAGTGGATGGAAAAGCATCCTGATGCCTATATAATTACTGATATAAAGGGAGATAATGTAGAGGGACTTCGAATATTAAAAGAAGAATATCCACATATTCAAGATAGAATTATTCCTCAAATATATCATATGGAGGAATATGAGCCTATTGCCAATATGGGATATAAAAACATAATATATACACTATATCTATCTAGCAAAGTTTCAGATGAAGAAATATTAGAATTTGCAAGAGAA
>JAKPAR010000033.1 GCA_029779375.1 Bacillota bacterium
AACTTCACCTTTGGAAGTTCCTCATATGGAAATACATCCTTAAAAAGATTTGGCCTTAAAGTATCGACTCCATTGTAATACATTCTGCATCCTCCTTAGTTAATTATGCAAGTTTTATTATTTTTTTATTCATTTTTATTTTAGTGAATTCAAACAACAATCCACTTATATTACTACAGTTCTTAATATTAGCTGGTTTAATAAAATAGTTGAAATGATTTTACCACAAATAAAATTTAAATACAATATATTTTGCAAGTTTTTATTTTTTTCCTTCATTTTATAGATTATTAATCTGTTTCAGATAGTTTTAGGGTGTTTTTTGCAAATAAAAAAGGAAGAACATTTTGTTCTTCCTAGTACTCGTCTATATACACTTTATATCCATCCTCAAATTGTATTCTCCAGGCAGGAACTGCTTTTCCCTGCTTTGCCTCCCCTGGCTCTTCGATGTATTCGTGTTTTTCAGGATCAAAGTAATAGCAGAGGGAAATATCTGTAATGGTGTTATTATAGACTTCCTGCATACCTAACAGGTTTAATAGTGACTTTGGAGCTGTGCTTATATATATCTTTGTATCTCCTATTTCCTTGGCATTGAGCCACAATCTCTCAAACCTCTTAACCCCTCTTTCATCTATCTGAAAATTAGTATAAGCTCTTTCAATATATGTGTCCTCATATACTTTAGAATACTCCAAGTAAAATACATTATTTTCCTGCTTTGAATATGTGAGCTTCATATCAGAGGTGCTGAAGTTTCCTTTCATCAGGAAATCTTCGGCTATTTCAATAGCATCATCAATGTTAAGCAGATTATACCTTGCCTTCTCATCATTATTTTCATATATAATAAGCCTGTTGTTTATTATTAGAATAGACTCCATGCCATAGGTAATCTCCTTTAGGCTCCCATCGCTGTGAATTACTCCATTATTATCAAAATATAGCCTATTCAGGCTTTGGCTGTCTGCCTTTTCAAATTCCACAATCATGGAGTTTAAATAGGCAATTTCCCTTGGTATACTGGCTTCTATATAGATGTTCTTATCCTTTAGGAGTTCTTTTACGTTAGAAATAAATTTATCTGTAATAGTTGGCTCTTCTATCGGTCTATCA
>JAKPAR010000045.1 GCA_029779375.1 Bacillota bacterium
GAGAGAAGCTGGATTTAATTTATATTTAAATTCTCAAGCAGAGGAAATATTGGGGGAAGACAAAGCAAATGGTATCAAATTGAATGGAGAAAGAATAGTATCTACAGATGCAGTTTTGGTATCCTCTGGAGTTCGTTCTAATCTTGATTTAGTTAGAGATACTAAAATTGAACATGATAGAGGAGTCAAAGTAGATAAATATTTAAGGACCAATATTGACAATATCTATGCAGCTGGTGATGTGGCAGAAGTAGAAGGAGTAGTACTTGGACTTTGGAGTGCTGGAAATGAACAAGGTAAAATTGCAGGAGAAAACATGACAGGGGGTACAAAAGAATACACATCACCAAAACCATATACAAATCTTCAAATAGGAGATATTTCATTGTTTTCAGCAGGAGATGTGAATAATTTTGACAAGGTCTATGAATATAAAGAAGGAAGCGAAATACATCATAAATTGTTTACAACAGATGGAAAAATTACAGGAGCTATATTGTTTGGTGATATATCCGAAATGAATAGTTTGAGAAAAGCTGTTCTTGAAAATATGGATGCAGATATATATTTAAAAGACGGAATAGCATTCAGATAAAACTCCAGGTTTATCCTGGAGTTTTTTTCTAAATAAAATATAGATAAAATACACTTTTTGTTTAAAAAATCCATTATAATATAAGTAAAGTTTATTGTTCTGGAGGGATATATTGTGGAGATTAAATTTTTAGGTGCTGCCAAAGTAGTTACTGGTTCTAATGTATTGATAACTACGGATAAATATAAAATACTATTAGATTGTGGTATGTTTCAGGGAAGTGAACAGCTAGAAAGACTAAATTTTGAAAAATTTCAATACAATCCAGAAGATATAGATTTTTTGATATTAAGTCATGCTCATATAGATCATAGTGGAAGAATACCCAAATTGGTAAAAGAGGGATTCAAAGGTAGAATCATAACTACAAATGCTACATTTGATTTATGTAAAATAATGCTTATAGATAGTGCCAATATTCAACAATCAGATGTAGAATGGGAAAATAGGAAAAGACGAAGAGCAGGGAAAGAACCTATAGAACCACTTTATACAGTAGATGATGCAGATTTGAGCTTGAGATATTTTGAACCTTATCTTTATGAACAAAAAATTACTTTAAATGATGATATTGTAGTGAGATTTAAAGATGCTGGTCATATATTGGGATCAGCTATAGTGGAATTGTGGATAAGAGAAAATAAGGATTTTACCAAAATCGTTTTTTCAGGTGATTTGGGAATGCCAGGTCGTCCTATCATAAATGAACCTGAATATATTGAAGAGACAGATTATTTAATAGTAGAATCTACCTATGGAAATAGAATACACGATGATATAAAAGAAAGTGCAAAAAAATTGGTAGATATCATCAATTCAACTGTGTTAAGGGGAGGAACAGTAATTATACCTTCTTTTGCCGTGGGAAGAACTCAAGAAATAATATACGAGTTAAATAAATACTATGAATATGATAAACATGTAGAAGAATTTATGAAAATTCCTGTTTATGTAGATAGTCCTATGGCTGTTATGGCTACGGAAGCTTTTAAGAAAAATTCCAGTTGTTTTAATGAAGAAGCAAAAAAACTTATACTGAATGGAGACAATCCTTTTGAGTTTCCAAATTTATTTTATGTAAAAAGTCAAGATGAGTCTATGAAGTTAAATCAATATAGTTTTCCTAAAGTAATCATTTCATCTAGTGGTATGTGTACAGCGGGAAGAGTACGTCATCATCTAAAGCATAATTTATGGCAAAAGAAAAATAGTGTAGTTTTTGTAGGTTATCAAGCAGAAGGTACATTGGGTAGGATAATATTAGACGGAAAGAAAAAAGTAAAAATATTGGGAGAAGAAATAAAAGTAGAGTCAGAAATATATGATCTTGAAGGATTTTCTGGCCATGCAGATCAGAAAGTATTGATGAATTGGGTCAAGAATTTTAAAAGAAAGCCTAAAAAGATATTTGTAGTTCATGGAGAAGAAGAATCATCGAAAATGCTAGCAAGTATGATTGAGAACGAATTGAATGTTGAAACCATAATACCCAACCTAGGCGATGCTTTTGAGATTAAAGAAGTTATAGTTAAAAGTCAAAGTGGCGAAGTACTAGAGCCTATAAAACAAAAAGAAGATATAGAAAAAGAATTGCAGGATGTTTACAATCAATTTGAAGCCCTTGTATATAAGACAGATAAGCTAATAGATCCAGAGTTTTTAAATGAAGATTATGATGAGCTAAAAAATAAATTGTTAGAATTGCAACAAAAATTGATGGATGTAAATATGCTCTTAGGAAAATGATAAAGGAGTGATCTAATGGGTGAAGAAAGTAATAAAAGAAAGTTTAGAAAAGTTGAAAACATAATGGAAAAAATTATTATGTGGCTTGAGATTGTATTGGCAACTTTTATAATAATAACAGTTATTTTAAGTTGCAAAGATTTAGCCTCATTGGCATATAATGTTTTCACAACAGAAGCAATGAGTTCTTATGAGCTATTGCA
>JAKPAR010000054.1 GCA_029779375.1 Bacillota bacterium
ATGGATATACATTGAAAAATGTATATAAAATATCTATAGAGTCAAATGTAGAAGATAAAATTCACATTCCTGCGTATTCTGAATATTTTAGTTTTTATTATGCAAAACCAAAAAAAGAAGGTGATTAAATTGTTTTATGCAATAATTGGTACTTTAATAGGTGTTGTAGTGGGATTGCTTTTGCCAATAACATATAGTCCAACTTATGCATTATATGTATCAGTTGCCATTTTGGCTTGTCTTGACTCGGTTTTTGGAGGAGTAAGAGCTAATTTGGAGGATAAGTTTGATGTAAAAATATTTATATCAGGTTTTTTTGGAAATGCAATACTAGCAGCTTTTTTGGCTTATATTGGTGATCGATTGGGAGTGCCTCTATACTATGCTGCGATTTTTACTTTTGGTGGCAGATTGTTTGAAAACTTTGCTACTATTAGAAGACTTCTTTTATTTAGAACCAAACAAAAACAATAATTTTTAATACTTCTATAGAAGTTTTTCTTATATCAAAACAATCAAAAAAATGATATACTTTTTAAAAGGCTATTGTTTTTTTGTCCAAAGGGGGCAGACTTATGGGTGAGCATATTACCTCCATTGATTTAGGAACATCAAAGGTTTGTGTTATTATTAGCGAGATAGATAAGAATGGTCAACTTCAAATAGTTGGAGTTGGAAATTGTCCTTGTGAGGGAATAAAAAAGGGTGTAGTTGTGGACATTGAGTCAACTTCCAATGCAATAAATTATGCTTTGGAACAGGCAGAAAATATGGCAGATGTCGAGGTATTTGATACTTATGTGAATATACCAGGTGGATATACAAAGCTCATAAGAAACAAAGGTATAATAGCAGTATCTGGGGAAGACAGAGAAATAAATTATGATGATGTAAAAAGGGTTTTAAATTCAGCAACAATTATTTCTATGCCTCAAGATCAGCAGATTATTGATATCATTCCTATCCAATACATAATAGATGGATATGATGAGATAAAAGACCCTATTGGGATGGTAGGAATCAGACTGGAAGCTGATGTTGATATTGTTATTGGTTCGTCTACTACAATATTAAATGCAGTCAAAAGTGTGAATGGAGCAGGATTGGAAGTACTTGGAATAGTCCCAGAGCCCTTTGCATTATCTGAATCTGTGCTTTCAAAAGATGAAAGAGAATTGGGAGTTCTTGTTATAGATATAGGAGCTGGAACTAGCGATTTTTCACTTTTTAAGAATGGACAATTAATCTATAATAATTTAATTCCTATAGCTGGAAATCATATTACAAATGATATTTCTGTTGGGCTGAGAATTTCTTACAATGAAAGTGAAAATATAAAGAAAAATTTAGGAATTGCCTATACCCCTTTATCTAGTGACAAGAATGTATTTGATATAAATCCTATTGGAATTAACGAAAAAGTACGTATTTCTGAATTGGAATTAAGTAGAATCATCGAGGCTAGAGTAGGGGAGGTTTTTGAACTTATAAATACTGAACTCATAAGGCAAGGTGTAAAACAAGAAATATTGACTGGAATAGTATTGACTGGAGGTGGAACGAGTAATTTTCCAGGAGTAAAAGAACTGGCAAATAAAATATTTAATTTACCAGTAAGAATTGGTAAACCTAAATATATTGGGGTTAATGATCCTATTTATTCAAGTGGAGTTGGACTAATTAATTATTCATTAAAGAGGAAATTTAATTATTATGTCGAATATAATAATTTAGAAGTCAGGAAAGGTAAAAATAGAAAAGGTTCTAGTAGCAGTATATCATCATTTTTTAAGAAAATTTGGGAGGAATATTTTTAGTAAATAAAGAAGGGGGTTTACAAAGTGTTTGACTTTGATGTAGATTTTGAACAATTTGCTCATATTAAAGTTATAGGCGTTGGTGGAGGCGGAAACAATGCTATAAATAGAATGGTTGAAGCAAATGTTAAAGGTGTTGAATTTATTGCAATAAATACTGATAGACAAGCATTGCAAACTTCTAAGGCTGAAATAAAAGTGCAGATAGGAGAAAAATTGACAAAAGGTTTAGGTGCTGGTGCAAATCCTGAGGTTGGAATGAAGGCGGCAGAAGAAAGCAAAAATGAAATTACAGATGCCATAAGGGGTGCAGATATGATTTTTATTACAGCTGGAATGGGAGGCGGTACTGGTACAGGAGCAGCTCCTATAGTAGCTGAAGTTGCTAAAGAAATGGGAATATTGACTGTAGGTGTAGTGACAAAACCTTTTACTTTTGAAGGAAAGAGAAGAATGGTACATGCTGAAAAGGGAATAGAGGAATTGAAAAATAGAGTTGATACACTGGTTACTATTCCAAATGATAGACTTTTACAAGTAGCTGAAAAAAAGACTACAATGGTAGAAGCTTTTATGATGGCAGACGAAGTTTTGAAACAAGGTATTCAAGGTATTTCAGATCTTATAGCAGTACCAGCTCTTATAAATCTTGATTTTGCTGATGTTAAGACAATTATGTATGATCAAGGAATTGCTCATATGGGAATAGGAAAAGCTTCAGGAGACAATAGAGCACAAGATGCAGCGAGACAAGCTATACAGAGTCCTCTTCTTGAAACTTCTATTGAAGGTGCAAAAGCGGTACTTTTAAATATTACTGGGGGAGGAGATTTAGGAATATTTGAAGTAAATGAAGCAGCAGATCTTATAAGACAATCTGTAGATCAAGATGCAAATATTATATTTGGAGCAGGAATAGATGAAACATTAAATGATGAGCTCAAAATAACAGTTATTGCTACGGGATTTGGAGAGAAAAAAACAAAGCAGATTGACGGTATGATGAAGACCAATGCTGATGATAGATTAAGAGCTAGGGAAGAGGTAGCTAGTAGTCAATTTGACATGGACGATCTTGATATTCCAACTTTTTTAAGAAGAAGAGAAAAATAAAGAATGTGTCGGAAAATCGTTTCTCAAATACGGGAAGCGATTTTTTTTCACCCTAGAAATGACATTATTTTCAAGACAAACATTATATAATAGACATATATTTAATAAATTATGAATAAGAGTAAAATATAATGAAATTTTAAGGGGGCTTTCGAATTGGACATATATGTAGAATACTTACTCCTAGAAAATGTAATCATTAACTATATTATACTATATGCTGTCAAAGCAGTAAGTAGAACGGATTCGAAAAAAATTAGATTATTTATTGCTGCATGTGTAGGTTCTCTTTATACTTTGGTTATTTTTTTCCCATCTCTTAATTTTATGACTAAATTTAGTGTTAAATTTTCTATATCTATATTAATAATAATTTTAGCCTTTAATCCCGAAAAATTTTCTTCATTTATAAGATTGTTGGCAATTTTTTATACTACATCATTTGTATTTGCAGGAGCTACACTGGGATTATTTTATATATTTAATTCTAATCTATCTCTTAAAAATGGAGCTTTTTATATCCAAGATTTTTCTGTTGAATTTTTAATATTAGGTATTTCTCTATCTTTTATTTTAGTAAAATATATTTTTGAATTTTTACAAATTCGATTAAATAAGAAAAATATTTTGACTAATGTAATTATCAATTTGAATGAAAAAAAAGCAGAAATAGTGGCACTTGTTGATACAGGAAATTCTCTCAAAGAGCCCATAAGCCAAAATCCAGTCATTATAGTGGAATTTCATGCTATTAAGGAATTGCTTCCTAAAAAAGTTCAAGATGTATTCATAGCTAATAAAGAATTAAATTTAGATTTAGATACTATTTCTAATGTCATGGTAGAAGTAAATAATGAAATTAAATTAAGAGTTATTCCTTTTAAATCTATAGGAAAAGAATATGGAATTCTTCTAGGTTTTAAACCTGATAAGATAATTATTGATAATGAGCGATGCGAAAAAAAGGTAAAAGAAAATGTATTGATTGGCATATACAACAACAAACTGTCTAGGGATGACAATTATATGGCATTGTTAAATCCAGAAATTTTATATTGATTGGAAGGTGATACTATGAAAAGGTTAAATAAATTTAGATTAAAGTTAAGTATAATATTATTTAAAATTGGCTCTAAACTTAAAATTTTAAAAGAGGTTTTTTATATTGGAAGTGGAGAAGTATTGCCTCCACCTTTAAAGCCAGAAGAAGAAGTAAGTTTAGTTGCACAAATGAAAGATGATGAAAATATAAAGAGTATTTTGATAGAAAGAAATTTGAGACTAGTTGTATATATTGCACGAAAATTTGAAAATACTGGTGTATGTGTGGAAGACTTGATTTCTATCGGTACTATTGGACTTATAAAGGCTGTAAATACTTTTAATCCTGATAAAAATATAAAGTTGGCTACTTATGCTTCTAAATGTATAGAAAATGAAATTCTCATGTATTTGAGGAGAAATAACAAATCGAAAGGAGAAATATCTTTTGATGAACCTTTAAATGTAGATTGGGATGGAAATGAGTTGTTGCTGTCAGATATATTGGGTACTGATGGAGATACAATATTTAAGTACTTGGAAGAAGATATAGATAGGGAATTGTTAAATCAAGCTATAGACAGATTGTCAAGTAGAGAGAAAAAAATAGTTGAACTTAGATTTGGTTTAAAAAATGGTCAAGAAAAAACTCAAAAAGAGGTAGCTGATATGCTTGGAATATCTCAGTCATATATTTCACGACTTGAAAAGAGAATTATAAAACGTCTCAGAAAAGAAATGAGTAAAATGCTATAGTTAATCTATTTACATTAATAATTGAATAAAAAAACATCTATGGGCAATAATTTTATTTTAAAAGGGGCAATAAATCACGAAAGGAATGAAGGACCCTATGCGAAACAATAAAGTAGAAATTTGTGGAGTCAATACATCAAAATTACCTGTTTTGACTAATGAAGAAATGCAAGAATTGTTTGTAAAAATTAAAGCAGGAGATATGGAAGCTAGAGAAAAATTTATAAATGGCAATTTAAGACTTGTATTAAGTATCATACAAAGATTTAACAAAAGGGGCGAGTATGTAGACGATTTGTTTCAAGTAGGTTGTATTGGCTTAATAAAAGCTATAGACAATTTTGATTTGAGCCAAAATGTCAAATTTTCTACTTATGCAGTACCTATGATTATAGGAGAAATAAGGAGGTATTTAAGAGATAACAATTCTATAAGGGTTAGTAGGTCATTGAGAGATATTGCATATAAGGCACTACAAGCTAGGGATCAGTTGATTTATAAAAATTCAAAAGAGCCAACTATCACTGAAATTGCAGAAGAATTAAATTTACCCAAGGAAGAAGTAGTTTTTGCCCTAGATTCAATTCAAGAACCAATATCATTGTTTGAACCTATTTATCACGACAGTGGGGATGCAATATATGTAATGGATCAAGTAAAAGATGATAAAAGTGAAGATGAGGTTTGGCTTCAAGAGATAGCCCTTAGGGAAGCATTGGATAGATTAAATGAAAGAGAAAAACTTATATTGAATTTGAGGTTTTATGAAGGAAAAACTCAGATGGAGGTAGCAGAAGAAATTGGCATATCTCAGGCTCAAGTTTCAAGGCTTGAGAAAAATGCATTAAAACACATGAGAAAGCTTATATAAATTCTACCATTACCTCACAAATATTTAGTAATATTTTATGATGGTTAAAGTGTATATATAAATAAGAAATAAAAAAGGTGGTGTGAGGTAATGGTTAAAATTTCTGATATGACAGAGAAAGAAGTTATAAATATAAGAGATGGCTCAAGAGTAGGTATCATTGATGATGTAGAGGTTGATTTAGATAAAGGTATAGTTACCGCAATAGTTATTCCAGCTCCAGGAAAGATATTTAATTTTTTTGGTAAAAATCAAGATTTAGTCATAGCTTGGAAAGATATATTGAAGATTGGAATAGACATTATTTTAGTGGATTTAAAAGAAGTGGAATAATACCTATTAGACAAACTAAAATCTATATATTATAATCAAAATAAATAGATTTTTATAAGAGGTGAGTATATGAAATGCCCTTTTTGTGATTATTATGAAACTAAAGTGATTGATTCGAGACCTACTGATGAAGGACAAGCTATTAGAAGACGAAGAGAATGTATTAAATGTGGTAAAAGATTTACTACTTATGAAAAGGTAGAAGAAATTCCTTTAATTGTAGTAAAAAAAGATGGCAATAGGCAAACTTATGATAGAAATAAAATACTTACAGGTATCATAAAGGCATGTGAAAAACGTCCAGTATCTATGCAAATTATAGAAGATATAGTGGATAGTATAGAAAAGACATTGTACAATTCAATGGAAAAAGAAGTGACGAGTCAACATATTGGCGAAATGGTGATGAATCATCTTAAAAATGTAGATGAAGTATCTTATGTAAGATTTGCATCTGTATATAGACAATTTAAAGATATAAATACTTTTATGGATGAATTAAAAAAGTTATTAGATGAAGAAAATTAGTATGAGGACTTTATATTTTAAGGTCCTATTTTTATAAAAAGAGGTGAAATGATGAGTTTTAATATTGTATCTAAAGAAGAAGTTTTTTATTATACAATAAAATCTTTTGATAATGTGGAGAATGTAGATCATCTCTTTTCTACTAGGATGGGATGGAATAAGGAAAACACATTAGAAAACATAGCTAAAGTATTTAATGTTGGACTAGAGAATATTGTAGTTTCAAATCAAGTGCATGGTACCAATATTGCTGTTTTAGAAGACATAAATTTTTATAAAGAAAACGTTTATCCTAATGGAGTGGATGGACTACTAACTGATAAAACTAATATTGTATTGGTTACTTATTATGCGGATTGTGTTCCATTGTTTTTTTTAGATCCTAATAAAAAAGTTATTGGATTAGCACATGGTGGTTGGAGGGGTACTGTACAAAATATAGGTGGGAAAATGGTAAATCTTATGAAAGAAAAATACAATTCGAGTATTGATGATATATTAGTGGCTATTGGACCTTCAATTGGTCCTTGCTGCTATGAAATTGGGATAGAGGTATATGATGAATTTAAAAAAAGATTTGAATTTTGCAATGAGATATTTAAATCTACAAACAAAAATAAGTGGCATTTGGATTTGTGGGAGGCAAATAAGAAAATTCTTATGAAATCAGGAATTCATGAAGAAAACATTTCTATAAGCAAATTATGTACCAGTTGCAATAATGATATATTTTATTCTTATAGAAAAGAAATGGGGATCAAAGAGAGAATGGTAGCAGCTATTGTGTTGAAATAACTGTTTTAAAAAACATATTTCAAGAGGTTGATAAAATGACGAAGAAGGAATTTAATGATATAGTACTGCAAAATGTTTTGCATCATGCTGATGTGGGGATTCATGCGATAGACAAAAATAGAAAAACTATAATATATAATGAGGCTATGGCTAAATTAGAGGGACTTGATGGGAATGCTGTATTGAACAAAGATATACTTGAGATTTTTCCTAGTCTGGATGAGGAAAGCAGTACTCTAATAAAAGTTTTAAATACAGGAGAAGCTATTTTAAATAGAACTCAAACTTATTTAAATTATAAGGGTCAAAAAATAACATCTGTAAATTCTACTATACCCTTATATTATAAAGAAGAAATAGTTGGAGCATTGGAAATTTCTCAAAATGTCACATATATAAAGAAATTGTCTGATCAATTGATTGATTTGCAAAATGAGTTAAGTACTGGAAAACAAGAAAACAAGAAAATAGGCATAAAAAAATATGTCTTTAAAGACATTATAGGAAATAACAAAGAATTGAAAAAGTCTATATATATTGCTAGAAGGGCAAGTGAATCTCCTTCTAGTGTACTTATATATGGTGAAACGGGTTCTGGAAAGGAGCTGTTTGCTCAAAGTATTCACTATGAAGGAAGTAGAAAGAACAAACCCTTTATAGCACAGAACTGTGCTGCTATACCTGAATCTCTCCTTGAAGGCATATTGTTTGGGACGGAAAAAGGTGGATTTACAGGAGCTGTTGATAGACCTGGCATATTCGAAGAGGCCAATGGAGGTACTCTCATGCTTGATGAGATAAATTCTATGGCTTTATCGCTTCAGTCAAAAATTTTAAGAGTGTTGCAAGAGGGATATATAAGAAGAGTTGGAGGAACAAAGGATATTCCAGTAGATATAAAAATAATTGCTACTACCAATGAAGAACCACTGGAAAGTGTAAAAAAAGGCACTTTGCGGAAGGATCTCTATTATAGACTCAATGTTATGTATATAAAAATTCCTCCATTAAGAGAAAGATTAGATGATATACCAATTTTATGTGAGCATTTTATCAAAAAATACAATAAAATTTTAAATAAAGATGTTTGGTTACTATCTGAAGAGGTGTTGTCTTGTCTTAAAAAATATCATTGGCCAGGAAACGTGAGAGAACTAGAAAATGCTATAGAATCAGCAATGAATTATATTTCTTGTGATGAGCATGTTTTGAAAAAGGAATATTTTATTTCTTGTGAACATTTATTTAGTCCTAGTAGTAGCTCAAAAGCTGTTTTGATAGATGAGATAAATAAGGATAAGCCTTTGCCAGAGTTATTAGAATCGATAGAACGAGCTCT
>JAKPAR010000059.1 GCA_029779375.1 Bacillota bacterium
AATCCTTCTATATCAATAACAAATATGGAGTTGTTTGAAACTTCTATTAAGTTTTTCTCCTTTAACTGTTGAAGGACCCTATTTATACTCCTTTGAGTTACAGCAAATTGTTCACTCAACTGCTCTTTATTCACTTTTATTTCTGTACCTGAATCCAATCTATATAATAGATAGTTGCAAATCCTATACTTTAAGGAATAAAGTGTATTCTCTCCTGCCATTTTAGATAATTTATAGAAACTATCACATAAAGTTCTAGTTATATACAATGAAAAATGTCTATCTCTATCTATCCACTGCAAAAAGTATTTTCTATGTATACCAATAACCCTAAGTTCTGTTAATGCCTCTATAGAACAGATATAGGGCTTATTGTCAAATATCTCTAATTCTCCAAAATAATCTCCCTTTTTATATATAGATTGAGAAAACTTCTTTCCATTTTCTGCAGTTAAATAGATATTGGCATAGCCTTCAACTATTATACAAAAATATTCATACTTCATATCTTGATGACAAATAACATAATCCTTTGGATATTCTCTTATCTTCCACCTCTTTAAAATATCATAAGGGCAATCCTTTAACATTTCTTTTATTTGCCCATTGGATTCAATTATATCTACAATTTCCAAAAATTCTACCTCCTTTTAAGTATACCTGAGGATATCGTTTGCATAAAGGACATCTGTCCTAATATTCCATATCTTTTGCTAAAACCATGCGGATAAACTATGTAAAATAAGAAACCTGTCCCAATATATTTTATCACAATTAACCACAATTTAATAAGCATCAAATAGCCTCCACCTTTTAATAGATGGAGGCTATTTAACTATACTATTCTTCTTTGAAGTCTTCTAATATCTACTTCATGTTTCCCTATTAGTTCTTTTAATATCTCATTTTCCTCAATAATAGTGTCAAGTTTAACATTGGTCTCTTCTCTAAATTCTGTTAAATCAGCTGTTTGTTCAGTAATAGCCTTTAATTCCTTTTTAATCTCCCTTTGTCCTTCTTCTAAGCTCCTCTGTCCTTTTTCTAAGCTCCTCTGTCCTTCTTTTAGACTCTTTAACTCCTCTAATACTATCCTTTGAAATTCTTCATTGGTCATCAGAGCACCTCCAATTTCATCTTTCACTTATATTTCATATTATATCACATTTTATAATACGCCATCTATATAACTTTGATACCTTTCATCTTTTACATTGAGTATATCGAGGATTTGATAATTAAATAATGAAAAAATTGCTGAATCCTGTGACGCTACCACTTAATATTTAATATTAAGTAAAAAATTATATTGATACTATTTAGTATGTTTTTAGAAAACAAGTGTAATCATAGGATTATCAATTTCTAAATCGAAAAACTCAACATCACTTCATGTTATTTTTTTATGAGCCCTTTTAATTGGTCTATGTTTATATTGTTTTTCATTTGGGAGGCTTTTTGATTTTCTTCTTGAATTTGTAGATATATTTCTTTTCTATAAATGTCTATGTTTTTGGGGGCGTTTATGCCTAGTTTTACTTTGTCATCTTCTATTCCTATTACAATTATCTCTATGTCATTTCCTACAATGATGCTTTCATCTTTTTTCCTTGAAAGTATGAGCATAGTTATTCACCCCTACTTTCTTCTTTTTTGAATATATAGTGTTTGGTTGTGTATCTATTATCTTCTAGTATGACTTGTTTTCCTAATTTTTCTCTTCCATTTATGATAATTGGACCTGAAAGGTTTGTAGTCATATCTTCAAGATTTTCTGGTACTACTACTATAGTGTATACAAATACATCAGTTTCATCTTTTATCTTAAGTTTCTCTATGGCTGACTCTGGAATAGTTATATCATAATCTGGAAATACGAAAAAAGGATTCATGATGACAAAAGCCAAATCTTCATTATCTACAGATTGGAGCCAATCAAATGGATTTTCTTCATCTGGATTGTTTATGACGATAAATTTTTTACATTCTTCAAACCCTGGAATTCCTTCAGGGAAAGTGAGAATATCCTCTTCATCTATTTCAATTTCGCCAAAATTTGAGGCGTGTAGTTTCATAATTTTTTCACTCCTTCTTTTTATCAATTAATAAATCATTAAAAAAATCGGCGAATAAATCCGCCTCTACATCTACTTTATTTTTGAATATCTACCATTTTGCCTATTGTTAGACCAGCTTTGTAGTTTTGGTAATTTTCTTTGTAGGAGTTTAACTTTTCTGCTTCCCAATCTATATTTAGATGGCCTTCTATTTCTATTTTGGGACGGCTTTTGGGAATGATGTCTATTGTCCAGTCTTTGTATTCTAAACCTTTTTCAAAGGCTATTTCTGATACAGCATCAGGCATATCATTTTCTATCATTGCCATTCTATTGCCTTCGTAGACTATTTGATCTATTCCCTCAGCTGCTTTCTGATATGCATATTGTACTGATTCCGCTGAAAAATCTGCAATCCCTTTAAGCCCTGCCTCTGAAAAACATTGTCTCTGATCTATAATCACCCTTGGAAGCTGTCTATCTATGATCATTTTGCTCAATCCTTTCGCAAAAAATTGTAAATTGTGAATTGCGGTACAAATACAATTTAACATTGACTTTTTAAGGTTTTACCTTAAAAAGTCTACTAAGCTTGGTTGGATGATTCTTGCTCCTACTGCTAAGCTGGCCCTGTATACATTTTCTTCTGTTTTTAGCTTTATTGAAACTTCAGCTAAATCTACATCTTCGTTGTAGGAGATAAGACTTTTTGTACTCAAAAGTTGAGAGTC
>JAKPAR010000064.1 GCA_029779375.1 Bacillota bacterium
TGATACGATTGCCATTGTAGCACCTTCTTCTCCTGTATCAAGAGAAAACTTAGATGCTTGCAAGAAATTAGTTGAGGATATGGGATACAAGGTGAAAATGGGAAGATGTACTTATCTATCTATTCATGGATATTCTGCAGGTACTGGAGAAGAAAGGGCAAAAGAAATAAATGAGATGTTTGCTGACAAGGAGGTAAAGGCTATATGGTGTATAAGAGGTGGAGATACTAGTTCTCATATTATGGATAAATTAGATTTTGATTTGATAGCTGCAAATCCTAAAATATTTGTTGGATATAGTGATATTACAAATCTTAATGTAAATTTCAATCAAAGATGTGAAATGGTAACTTTTCATGGCCCTATGGTAGAATCTGATATGCTATATAATTTTGATGATTTTACAATGACAAGTTTCAAGAAGGCTATAAACATGGAAGATGAATTGATACTGGAAAATCCCCCTAGAGAAGATTTCAAGGTTATGGTGGAAGGTTATAGTGAAGGAATCATTGTAGGGGGCAATTTGGCATTACTTACATCTATGATTGGAACACCCTATGAAGTAGATACAAAAGGCAAGATACTTTTTATTGAAGATGTAAATGAAAGTGTTGAAAGACTTGATAGAATGATGTATCAATTGAAATATTCAGGGAAATTAGAGGATGCAGAAGGAATAATATTTGGTGAATTTACAAATTGTATAAATAAATCAGATAGGGATTATACAACGGAAGAAATGTTAAAAGATGTTTTAAGAGATTATAAAAAGCCTGTAATGTACAATATAAAATCAGGACATTGCCATCCTATGTCAACAATTCCACTTGGGACAATGTGCAATATGAATACAAAGACAAAAACAATTAAGTTTACAAGATAACCACTCCGCCACGCCGCCACGGGGACGTTTCGTTTGGCTGGTCTATTTTGGTCCCGCTGTTTGTTATGGCGAATACAAATAAAAAATGATTAGGGGTGAAGGAAATGGGAAAAATATTAGGAGCTTATGTTTCTCCGCATCCTCCTATAATAGTTGAGGAGATTGGAAGAGGCGAGGAAAAAAGAGCCAAAAAAACTCTTGATGGGGTTAAAAAGTTGGCATTAGACATTAAAGGGGAAAGTCCTTCTACTATAATACTTGTCACGCCTCATGGACCTTTGTTTAGTGATGCAATTGCTATTTCTTATGAAGATACTTTGGTGGGCAGTTTTTGGAATTTTGGTAGACCAGATTTAAGTTTTAAATTTCAAAATGATAAAGCTCTTGTTAAGGATATAGTAGATAGAGCAGCAAAAGAAGGTATTACGGTAGCTAAGATAGATAAAAAATTTTCATATATGTATAATGATGTGGATTTTCATTTAGATCATGGAGCGTTGGTTCCATTGTATTTTGTCAATAAAGAATATATGGATTATAAATTGGTCCATATAACCTATGGCCTTTTGTCTCCAACTGAACTTTATAGATTTGGCACTATTATTCAAGAAGCGGTTTTAGCATCAGCTGAAAGAGCTGTGTTTATAGCTAGTGGGGATTTATCTCATAGGCTTAAAGAAGATGCTCCAGCTGGATATAGCCCTAAGGGAGAAGTATTTGATAGAAAAATAGTTGAACTTTTTAAGAATAATGATTTTGAAGGAATAGCAAATTTTGATTTAGAATTGGCAGAAGCAGCTGGTGAATGTGGTTTGAGATCTTTTATAGTTATGTCAGGATTTTTAGATGGATTTAAGAAGAAAACAGAAGTATATTCCTATGAAGGTCCCTTTGGAGTAGGATATTGCACAGCTAAGGTATCTGTATATGAAGGAGGAGAAGATTACAAATTGTTGGACAAAATAAAAAAGGCTAAAAAAGAGAAAATAATTAGTATAAGAGAAAAAGAAGACGAATATGTGAGATTGGCAAGACAAAGTTTAGAATATTATATAAAATATGGGGAAATAATGGATTTACCTAAGAATTTGAGTGAAGAATTATTAAAGAATAGAAGTGGGGTATTTGTATCCTTAAAAAAGGATTCCATGCTAAGAGGATGTATTGGCACTATAGAACCTACTAAAGAAAATATAGCTATGGAGATAATCAAAAATGCAGTGAGTGCTGGAGTTGAAGACCCAAGATTTTTGCCAGTGGACGAAAGTGAATTGGACGAAATTGTATATTCGGTAGATGTACTAAAAGAACCAGAAAAGATTGATTCTATAGAAGAACTGGATGTAAAAAAATATGGTGTTATTGTCAGCAAAGGCATGAGGAGAGGTGTTCTTCTTCCAAATTTGGAAGGCATAGAAACTCCAGAAGAACAGATAAATATAGCTCTAAAAAAGGCTGGAATAAGTCCAGATGAAGATTATAGCATAGAGAGATTTGAAGTGGAAAGGCATAT
>JAKPAR010000307.1 GCA_029779375.1 Bacillota bacterium
CCAACCAAGAAAACTAAATAGGAAAAATGCAACAATATATCTATTCACAACAGCAACTCCCCTTCTTTTCATACTGCAATAAGACAGCAAGTATGTATTTGATAAATTCATCTTTTTTGAAAATATTTATCTCGACCATACTTTTCTATTGCTATTTGAGTGTATTTGTGAACAAAGTCCCCCTTCATCCTCGTATAACCATCGCGGTCATGTTCAAAGGGTTTCCAAAGAGAAAGCTTAAGCTCCTCATATTCCTTTGCAATCTCTGGGTGCTCCTGTAGATAGTCTCGGAAATACAACTCATCATTGTCACCATAATCTCTTAGGTGGAGATGAAAAACTCTCTCTGCATAGCCCTCAGGTGTATAACCCTTGTTAAAATCCATACGCTTCCTGCTTTGAGCCATGCAAATGTAGCCCTCATTTAGCAGCAGTTGATATATCCTTTGATGCTCGTTGACACTAGCCTCTACCAAAATATCAATAATAGGTTTTGCCCAAATTCCGCTTATAGATGTGCTTCCAATATGATGGATTTGAACATTTTTCGGTAGAAATGAGTATAAAAACTTCTCTTCTTCACTATACCAATCCTTCCAAAAATCCTTGTGCTCCGTCAGCTGAATAGGAAAGAGTCGCCAAAGCTCTTCAAGGGTCATTTCTGACAAGGATTTACTCACTCAAATACCCCCTTTTTAAATAATACAATATACTTCAAAAAATTTTCAACAAAAAATCCTGATTTTTGCTTATATTACCTTTTTTTAATCTATAAGGTAATATACATTTCGTATTGTGAAATAGGATCCCTTGTAAAACCCAAAGTTTCTACAAAGCCCATAAGGGCTATATTATTAGAAAAGCTTATTGATAGCTTCTTTAAATTTAGCTCTTTCACTACATGACCTAAAAGTCCACTGCCAATTCCCTGATTTCGTATCCTTGAATCAACCCAAAGAATATTAATACGGCCAGAGGAATGAATACTTAAAGCTCCTATCATAGCTTCTTTTTCATATACG
>JAKPAR010000096.1 GCA_029779375.1 Bacillota bacterium
AATGTTTCCAACAAAATAGTACAACAATACTAATTTTCCAAACTTTTAGTAAGAATTTTAACTAAGGTCTCATAATCCATACCAGTTGTTAATTTATAAGTTCCTACTCTAAGACGTGAAGTTATCCCTCTTTCTTTACAATAGTTTATAAAGCTACTTATGTCATCAATTAATCCAAGCCTATAAAGATTTTCAGCAATATTTGTTAAATTTTGACCTTCTTCCACTTTGAATACTATTTCTTCTAACTCTTCTTCATTTGACTCATCAATATAGTCATCTTCATAGTCATCTTCAACTTTATCAACTTGGATTGCATCCTTTACAAAGACCATCCCCAAATCTTTTGCCTTTTCAATAATTTCATCATCACTTAAGTCCCTATATTCAATCCTTGGACTTATATAATATATGAAATTAGTTAAAATAATTCCTATTCCTAATCCCAGTAAAATATATGATAATTTTATCTTTCTGCCCATGCCATTACTCCTATGCTTTTTATATATTTTACACTATTTTTCTTTTAAAGTAAAAATATATTGTCTTTTTTGCATTCTTCTATTATAGAATCTGTCCACACAGAAGCCTGAACTTCTCCTATATGCTTTTTCTCTAAAAAGTACATACATATTCTTGATTGGCCTATACCGCCACCTATGGTTAAAGGCAGTTTTCCCTCTATTAACATCTTATGATATTTTTTATTTAATCTATCTAAAGCTCCTGCAGCTAATAGCTGTTCTTTTAGAGATTTCTCGTCTACCCTGATACCCATACTTGATAACTCAAGAGCCTCTTTTAACACTGGATTCCAGAACAAAATATCACCATTAAGTTCCCAATCATCATAATCTGGGCTTCTACCATCATGAGGTTGGCCAGATTTTAATCTTTTGCCTATTTTCATCAAAAAAACTGCCTTGTATTTTTCACATATTAAATGTTCCCTTTCTTTTGGTGTCTTGTCAGGATACATATCTTCCAGTTCTTGAGTAGTAATGAAATGTATTTTATCAGGAAGCTTTTTCTGAAGCATAGGGTACATAGTATTTATTTTCTCTTCCGTTTCCTTAAAGACTTCATATATATCTTCTACAGTTTTTTTCAAATAATCCTCACTTCTGTCCTGTCTAGTAATTACTTTTTCCCAATCCCATTGGTCTACATATACAGAATGGGTATGGTCCAATTCTTCATCAGGCCTTATGGCATTCATATCTGTATACAAACCTTCACCTGGATTGAAACCATAAGTCTTTAAAGCCATTCTCTTCCATTTAGCCAATGATTGAACAATTTCAACCTCAATATTATATTTTCTTATATTAAAAGATACAGGCTTTTCTACTCCACTTAAATTATCATTTAAGCCTGTTTCAGGCTTTACAAATAAGGGTGCAGAAACTCTTATTAAATTTAATTTTTTTGACAAACGTCTT
>JAKPAR010000112.1 GCA_029779375.1 Bacillota bacterium
ATAACAGTAATGCCTTAGCAGACACTAAAAAATCATCTTCACATATATCTTTAGAATATGTCTTTAAGTCTACAAAGGAATAATTTGATTTTTCATCCCCTAAAATCTCTCCACAATAACAGTTTACTCCCTTATACGCTCCCAAGCACTGACAATGTTTAATTTCTAGATTTAATTCTTCTACATCCTTCCTAGTTGGAATAGAATAGCCTTTCTCATCCTTTTTTACAAGGAGCTTGTCTTTATAAAACAGATAATGGTAATCATTGTTGCAATTTTCATATTAGGGCTTTTTTGAGGGCTCAAATTTTATGTATTCTTTCATTTTATTATTCGTTATTTTTCATCTCCTTCGTATTTTTGGTCTCTTCTAGGAAACACTTCCTGCATAATGGCTCATATTCCCTAGCAGCTCCTATTACTATCCTCTCTTTGTCCTCAATTTTCCTGTGGCTAACCCATGCATCTGCACCGCATTTCACACAAACAGCATGATGTTTGTATAGGTAATCTGCAAGTGGCATAAGCTCTTTTACTATTTCAAATGGAGTACCTGTATAATCCATATCCAAACCTGCCACAATTACGGTAATGTCGTCCTCTAAAAGCTTATTGATACTTGATACTATTTCATCTATTGTACCACCTAAAAACTGAACTTCATCTATGGCAATAACATCTGGCTTATATGTATTATAATACTCCATTATTTCACAAATGTTGTCCACAAGTACAGCATTTAATGTTGTATTATCATGGGTTATGATTTCTGGTTTTACATGCCTTGTATCTATAGCTGGCTTAAATGCCACTGTCTTATAGCCTGCTATCATGAACCTTTTTACATCTTTTTCTAAGCTAGAAGTCTTCCCAGAAAACATTGAACCAGTATGAATAATTAATTTCCCCTTATATTGATGCAAATCAATCCCTCCTTTTTATTACTAAAACATTATACCACTTTTTTATTTTTTTGGGGACTATATTAAATTTTTTTGCGATTTCACATATTTCCCTTTTCAAGAATACAATAAAGTACTATAGGTTTTAGGAGGGAGCATATGAAAAATATTCTAGTTCAAATAGATAATGTATCCATGACCTTCCATAGTTTAGAAGGCGAAACTGAAGCCATAAAAAAAATAGATCTTGATATATATGAAGGTGAAATTGTAGGAATTGTCGGTCCCAGTGGCTGCGGAAAATCCACACTATTATCTATTATCGCAGGCTTAATTGAACCATCCAGCGGAAAAATACTGATAAAAGGCAAAAAAGTTTCTAAATCCAATAGAAATATAG
>JAKPAR010000116.1 GCA_029779375.1 Bacillota bacterium
CAATCTCAGGATCGACTTTCAAAAATCTCGCCAAATTGACAATGGAAAACAATAAATCGCCTAATTCTTCTTCATAGCGTAATGAATCTTTTTCTCCATTTTCAATAAGCTCAAGTACTTCATCATATTCCTCTATTACCTTTTTCATCGGCCCATCTATATCATGCCAGTCAAATCCCACTTCCGAAGCTAATTTTTGCACTTTTTTACTTCTGATTAGAGACGGTAATTTAGGAATATTGTCCATTCTACCAGACAAAGTATCAATGGATCTAGAGCCATACTTTATCATATTCCAATTATATACTACTTTATCAGGATTTACCAGTGTTTTTTTTAAAAAAACATGAGGATGTCTTGTAATTAACTTGTTAGCAAGATTTGTTGTGACATCAATCAAGTAAAAATCGCCATTTTCAGAAGCTATCTGAGTATGTAACAGCACTTGAAGCATCAAATCTCCTAGTTCTTCAGCTAGGTGATTGAAATTTTCTTCTTCTATAGCTTCTACTACCTCGTATGCTTCTTCAATTAAGTTTTCTCTTAATGTGAAATGATCCTGAGCTCTATCCCATGGACAACCATTTTCAGAGCGCAGTTTTCTAACAATGTCCACTAAGTCATTAAAATCATATACAGTAAATTTATCTTTATCTATTTTTGAAACTACTAGTGTGGTCAATGCTCCGATGTTTTTAGATCTATCTATATCCATTACTTTTATTTTTTCAATGATTTCTTTATCTTTTATGCCTGCGTAGTGGACTAAACTGACTTCATACTCATCACCATAAACTTCAGATAGCGCTAGTTTGACTTCAGAAGCTACTCTTTTATTGTATACTTGACATATTATTAGATTTGAATTTATATCTAATTGTGTTGATTTTATTTCTATAGCATCAATGATCTTCATCCCATCGATTGGATCTATTTTTAATGCTGTCAAAATAGGTTCAATAAAACTTTCGCTTGGGAGTATTTCAACCTCCACTGTTTTCAATGCCGCTTTTTCTATTAAATAAGACACTGTTTTTTCAGCTACCATCGGGTGACCTGGAACAATATAGTTAATCTCCTCACTTAATTCTAGCTCTTCAAATAATCTATCTACTATTTTTTCATATACTTCTTCAAAACTCATTTCACTCTCGTATAGATAGTCCATGCTTATGAATGGAATGTTTTTGTCATAGAAATACTCAACTGTAGGGTGATTAATAGTTCTTAGTATGTTTTTGTAGCCCTTTTGAATTTTCTCTATTGCT
>JAKPAR010000137.1 GCA_029779375.1 Bacillota bacterium
TGAGATTTTTAAAGATGACCTCTTTGTAGGGGATTCAATTACTGATAGTTTATCTTTCTATGAAATACTTGAAGAAAAAAATGTTATTGCAAAATTGGGACTTACAGTAGTTCAAGGAGAAAAAGAAATAAACAATATTAAAAAAGCAAATCCTTCCAATATATATTTGCTATTTGGGATGAATGATGTATTGATGGGAATAGATGGTCAAAAATTTGCAAAAAATTATGCTGAATTTGTACACAAAATTCAAGATGAATTACCTGATGCAAATATTTATGTTCAATCTGTCATACCAGTTTCTCCAAATGTTAAACAAAAAAAGCCTTTGCTCAACAATGTTAATATAGATAAATTCAATGAAGCCCTAATGCAAATGTGCAAAGATGAAAATATCAATTATATAGATTTGAGGCCAATATTGGAAAATGAAAGTGAACTATATGAGCCCGATGGAATACATTTAAAATACAAGTTTTATAAATTATGGCTAAATTATCTTATAGATAATACTAAGAAATAAAATATTAGGAGGACTGATGAAAATGAAAAACTTAAACAAAGGTATTTTAGCTACAACAGGTATTATAATTATTATTTTTATATTATTGACAGGGTGTTCTTCAGATAATAAAGCAGAAAAAGAGCCTTCTATTGATGAGATTGAGAAAAATATTAGTGAAGCTGTAGACTTATCTAATATGAAGAAAGTAGACGGCGATAAATTGGAAAAGCTATATGATATTCATAGTGATGAGTTGGAAGGTTTTCTACTATATACTGCAGATACTAATATAAAAGCAGATGAGATGTTGATATTGAAGGTATCAGATGAAAAAGATATAAGTGATATACAAGACAAAATTTCAAATAGAATAGAAGAACAATCAAATAGTTTTAAAGACTATCTACCAGATGAATATTATCTAATAGAAAAACATGTATTAAAATCAAATGGACAGTATATTTTGTTTGTTATATCAGAAGATGCAGAAAAAATAGAGTCTATATTTGATGAGTCTTTTAAATAAAATTATGGTTGCTTTTACGAGGTGGTGGACAAGACGTGGTTTTTAGTAGTTTAATATTTTTATTTGTATTTTTACCTATAACTTTACTTGTATATTATATATGTCCTAGACCCATAAGAAACCTTGTTCTTTTTATAGCAAGTTTGATATTTTATGCTTGGGGAGAGCCTATATATATACTTATAATGCTGTTTTCTACTTTTTTTGATTATTTTAATGGACTGTTTATAGATAAGTATAGAGATAATAAAAAAATTACAAAGTTAGTTTTAATAAATTCTTTAGTCATTAATTTAGGAATACTTTGTTTCTTCAAGTATTATGGATTCATAATTACAAATATAAATAATTTTTTTAGTTTGAATCTAAAAACATTAGATTTGCCCCTTCCACTAGGGATATCTTTTTATACATTTCAAACACTATCATATACTATAGATGTATATTTAGACAAAGTTCCTGTTCAAAAAAATATTATTTCTTTTGGCACATATGTGACTATGTTTCCACAACTTGTAGCAGGCCCCATAGTTAGATATAGTGATGTAGCGTGGGAGATTGACAATAGAAAAGAAAGTTTGGAATTGTTTGGAGAAGGAGCAGAGCTATTTGTTATAGGATTATCTAAAAAAGTTCTTTTGGCCAATAGTATAGGAGTACTTTGGAAAAGTGTAAAAGCAATTCCCGTAGAGAATATTTCAATTCTATCTGCATGGCTTGGTATAATAGCTTTTACATTTCAAATATATTTTGATTTTAGTGGTTATTCGGATATGGCTATAGGATTAGGGAAAATGTTTGGATTCAATTTCATGAAGAATTTTGACTATCCTTATATATCTAAAAGTGTGACGGAATTTTGGAGAAGATGGCATATTTCTCTTGGCACTTGGTTTAAAGAATATGTATATATTCCTCTTGGTGGAAATAGATTAGGCCGATTAAAGCAGTATAGAAATCTCTTTATAGTATGGTTTCTAACAGGTTTATGGCACGGTGCAAACTGGAACTTTATATTGTGGGGATTGTATTATTTTGTATTTTTAGTTATTGAAAAGACTTATTTAAATAAGTGGTTAAAAGATAAGCCAGAGTTTATTAGCCACATATATACACTTTTAGTAGTGATAATAGGATGGGTATTTTTTGAATTTGAAAATATAAGTGAGGGTGCGAAATTCATCAAAACTATGTTTGGAATTGGAGGAAATCCTGTTTATGATGGGACAGCCCTTTATTATTTATATACAAATGCAATACTCTTTGTTGTTCTCACAGTTTGTTCTACACCGGTGCTTAAAAATAGAGTACACAAATTAAAAGAAGACATAAACACGAAAGATTCTATAGCTTATTCATTAATAATTCTAGTACTTTTGTTTTTATGTACAGCATATTTAGTAAATGAAAGTTATAACCCATTTTTATATTTTAGATTTTAGTATGAAAAGAGGTTTTATTTTGAAAAAAAATAGGGATTTATATAAATATATGATAGGAGGAACTTTAATTATATTCATTAGTTTTATGGCTCTTATCGGTTTTTTTGCTCCTGAAAAAAGTTTTTCTGAAATGGAAAATAGAAGGCTTCAGAAGAAACCTGAATTTTCAATGAAAAAGCTTTTTGAAGGAAATTATACATCTAGCTATGAAAAATATGTTTCTGATCAATTCCCTTTTAGAAACTTTTTTATAGGAGTTAAATCAGATTGTGAAAGGATAGCAGGAAAAATAGAAAACAATGAAGTATATCTTGGCAAGGATGGGTACTTGTTTGAAAAATTTAAGACACCTCAAAGAAAAGAATTTGAAAAAAAGATTGATGCAATTAATTCTTTTGCTGTTTCTAATCCCAATGTGGATAAATACTTTATGTTGGTTCCAAATTCAGTGAAAATATTAGAGGATAAACTTCCAAAGTTTGCACCAGTAGATGATGAACTTGAACTTATAAGAAGTGTACAAAAATCTCTTGATAAGGATATAGATTTTGTAGATGTATATGATACATTACTTTCTAAAAATCATGAATATATTTATTATAAAACTGACCATCATTGGACTACTAAAGGGGCTTTTTATGCTTATGAAAAATTTTGTGAGAATGTAGGTATTACCCCTCATAATGAAGGATATTTTGATATAAATGAAGTAACTTGTGATTTTTATGGTTCCCTATATTCCAAAAGTGGATTTAGACGATTAAGTCCTGATAGTATTCAATTGTATATACCTAAAACAAAGAAAGAATTAGAAGTGGAATATTTTGATGAAGGAAAAATTGGGGATACTTTATATGATTTTAATAGTTTAAATAAAAAAGATAAATATACTATTTTTTTAGGAGGCAATCATCCACTTATAAAGATAAGTTCCAATGTAAATGAAAAAAAGCTATTGATTGTGAAAGATTCTTATGCCAACAGTTTAATTCCTTTTTTGACTGATCATTTTGGGCAGATATATGTAGTGGACCTTAGATACTTTGATGAAGATTTGAGTAGTTTAATAGAAAAAGAAAATATTGGAGATGTACTCATACTTTTCAATGTGAAAACTTTCTTTGAAGATGATTCAATAAGAAAAATTTCTTGGTAAGAATATGAGTTTATTTAGTAAATACAAAAAATACTATATCTTGTGATAGAGTATTTTTTGTATTTAAAGAAGGAATATGAGGTACAGTGTATTATTTTTGAAACTCTTCCCATATAAGAAATGCTTTTTCAAACTCATTTTCAAGTTTTTCCTTTTCCTTGTAGAGTTCGTACAATTGTTCTGCATCTGCATTATTTAAAATCATTTGTTCTTGTAAAAAGTTTAATTTTTCTTCTAACGATTCTAATTCTTTTTCTGCTTTTGCCAAATTATATTCATTAGATGGTTTTTTCGGAGTTTTCTTTTGAACTGCTTTAGGTATTTTAACTTCTTTTTTAACAGGTTTATCTAGTACTTCTTTTTGCTTTTCTTCTAAATAATCCTCATAAGGCATAGGATATAGTTTTCCTTTACAGTTTTCTATCAACATAATTTTGTTAGCTATTTTTTGTATGAAATATCGGTCATGAGAAACAAATAATATTGTTCCTGTAAAATGAAGCAATGTTTCTTCTAATATTTCTCGTGAATCAATATCTAAATGATTAGTTGGCTCATCTAAAATCATGAAATTAACATTTTCATAAATTAAGGAACACAATTTAAGACGACTTTTCTCTCCACCTGATAAATTGCTGATTTTTTTATACACATCATCTTTAATAAATAGCATTTTTGCTAATTCAGACCTTGCTTCTTTTTCAGTGACAGTATGCATATCTGTAAAATATTCTAATAGAGTCATTTTCTCATTTTCAAAGGTAACATTTTGAGGTAAATATCCTATCTTAATACTTGCTCCCAATGAAACAATTCCCTTATCGGGCTTAAGTTCTCCTAAAATCAATTTCAGTAAAGTTGTTTTTCCACTGCCGTTTTTCCCAATTATACACACATGGTCTTGATAAAATACTGTGAAGGATAAATCTGTAAACAATTTTTTCTCTCCAAAAGATTTATTTAATTCATCAACTTTAAGAACAATTTTGCCTGAACGGCTAGTATCTTTAGGAGATAATCTAATTTTTCGATTTTCTAAAATAGGTCGTTCTAATACTTCTACTTTTTCTAAACGTTTTTCAAGTTCTTTGGCACGTTTGTACATTTTTTCGCTATCTCTCATATCTCCCCATATACGATAACGTTGAATTTGACTTTCCATTTTTTCTATTTTCTTTTGATTATTTTCATAGGCGGTATATTCTAATAGAAATCGTCTTTCCTTCTCTATTACATAATAACTATAATTTCCATCGTATACAGATGTACTTTTAGGAGTCAATTCTACAATCTTTTTTACTACTCTATCTAAAAAATGACGATCATGTGATATTACCAAAACAGTACCCTTATAATCTTGCAAAAAGTTTTCTAACCACTCTATAGAATCAATATCTAAATGATTAGTTGGCTCATCTAACAAAAGAATGTCAGGCTGTTCTAACAAGAGCTTCCCCAGCATAACTCTGGTTTTTTCGCCACCACTTAACTGTTCAAAGTTCATGTCTCTATAATTATCTTCTATCTTTAAACCTTGACATACTTTATTGATATTTGTTTCAATTTCATATCCCCCTTGTAATTCGTATTTTTCCATAAGAGATCCATAATTTTTTATAGCTGTATTTAAAGCTTTTCCATCTAATGTTTTCATCTGATTTTCTACAAATTTCATTTCTCTTTTTATATCCTTAATATTTTGAAAGGCTTCTTCAAGTACATCAATAACAGTAGAATTTGGTTCACAATTAAAAATTTGATCCAAATAACCAACTTTTACTCCCTTTCTAAAACTAATATTACCTTCTTGATAATTTTCCATACCCATCAAAATTTTCATTAGAGTGGTTTTTCCACATCCGTTTTGACCAATCAATCCTATTCGTTCGTTGGTTTTCAATTCAATAGATATATTTTCGAATATTTTATTAGCACCATAGTACTTAGTTATATTATTTACACTACAATCAATCATAATTTTCGTCCTCTCCTATTATTTAATTAACGGCGTTGCAAACGTCCCATGCCCACCCATTATCATAAAAGCATACAAAAAAACCCAAAGCCATAATTAGCTTTAGGTTTTTATACAGATTGAAATATATATCTATGATGAAAAAATCTTTACAATATAACCTGTTTATACCTCAATACTAATATGGTATTGCAACAATTTGAATCTATTTTTGGACGCACCTCTCCCGTAGATAGTTGGTATTGCGTTTTTAATTGATTCAAATTTAGTCCATCTTAGTATTGTACTCATTTTATAAATCTCTCCATAATTAGATATTTAACCTCATTATATTGAATATAGCTTATTTAGTCAAGAGCTTTATAACCTATTGACTTATATATTAAATTTTGATAATATTTTGCATACGACTTAAAGAACAGCTTGGGAGGAGGGATTCATATGCACATTGTGGCCGAAGATTTGTGCAAATCTTTCAAGGTATCAAAAAGAAGTCCTGGTATAGCTAATGCCTTCAAAAATGTTTTCCATAGGGAATATGAAACTATCAATGCTTTGGATAAGGTATCTTTTGAAATTGAAGAAGGAGAGCTAGTAGGTTATATAGGACCAAATGGAGCAGGAAAATCCACGACAGTTAAGATACTAAGTGGAATACTTACTCCAGATTCGGGAAATTGTCAAGTGCTAGGTAAGGTTCCATGGAAAGAAAGGGTGCAGTATGTAGGAAACATTGGAGTAGTCTTTGGTCAGAGGACTCAATTGTGGTGGGATTTACCTGTTATAGATTCTTTTGAACTGTTAAGAGATATATACAGAGTTCCTCAAAATGACTATGAGAAAACAAAAGATGAACTTATAGAACGGTTGAATCTGGGAAATTTTATAAATACTCCTGTTAGACAATTGAGTCTTGGACAAAAGATGAGATCTGAATTGGCAGCATCATTACTCCATTCCCCACCGATATTGTTTTTAGATGAACCTACCATTGGACTAGATGCAGTATCTAAATTAGCTGTTTGACAATTTATAAAAGAGTTGAATCAAGAAAAAAAGACCACGGTTATACTTACTACCCATGATATGGACGATATTGAAGCACTGTGTAGTAGAGTCATTGTCATTGGGAAAGGACAAATTTTATCTGATGGTTCTCTTGATCAATTGAGAAGTATGGTATCAAAGGAGCGAAGACTTATTGTTGAATTGGAAAATCAAGATTTTGACATTACAGAGTTTAGAAATTGTCAACTCTTTTACATATGGAGGAGTTGAAACCGCCCAATATCCATTATCTATATATAAATCTTGGTTTAGAAAAATATTTATATTTATAATTCCTCTTGGGTGTATAAACTATTTTCCCGCTATGGCAATACTCGAGAAATCAGATTCCTTAAAATCACCAATATGGTTTCAATGGATTTCTCCTATGGCTGGAGTAATATTTTTCTTAATTAGTCTTAAAATATGGAAGTTTGGAGTAAAACATTATAAATCAACAGGGAGTTAGTAGCTGATTATGCTTTTCTTGCAGCTACAACATCTATTCCTAATCCCAAAATATTTTTAATTATTATATCGCCTTTTTTAATGGGAGCAGTGACTTCTGTTGAATTTATAATTTTCATGCATTCATCTATCTTATCTCTTGGAACAATTCCAGTAGTTTTAACAGGAAGACGATTT
>JAKPAR010000144.1 GCA_029779375.1 Bacillota bacterium
TCCCCTACAGCCACATCACATTTCCCTTTAAAAAGCTTTGCAAGGTCTCTAGCGTGATATGTGAAAAATTATTGTCCATTAATGATATAACTATAACCATTTGTACTTATATCTATAACAAGTATTGCAAGAGTTGAAACAATTGCATAGGGTATTCTTGTCTTTATATTTTTACTATAAATCTTGTTTTCTCTTTTTATCTTCTTTTTCTTTTTGCTTGAATAAAAACAAAGTACTGGAATATCCAAAATAAATAGGAGATTAAGTGGATTTATAATAGTTTTTACACTTTCACTTACTTGGACTACTTGTCCCAACTGTTTCACCATATTTATTGAGGGAAGTCCATTGAAATATTGATAATATACTACATCAGCAAACATAATAAGTGATATGATATTGTAAAAAGAAAAAGCGATAGTCTGTTTCTTTTTATTGTTGCTAAGGTATATGAGTGAAAAGAAAAATAGCATATATAAACTACTCACAGCAAATACTAAAGCTTTGTTGTACTCTATTTTAGTTAAAAATATAAAAAGCAATATCTTTAATAATAACAAAAAAGATAAAACCATTCTACTGCCTCCAAGTGTTATTTTTTTTCTACTATATTATATATTATTACTTTACAACAATATAATCTATGAATCAAGTTTATTGAAATATTTGGCATGAATTTTTTATCAATTAAAAAGGATTGAGTCCTATTTAATTTAAAACTCAATCCCTAGTTAATCAATTAATCATTCTTATTTTTTTATTTTGCCAATTCATATAGGGCTTTTTCATATATCTTTGTAAGAAACAACAATTTGTTTATAGATATAAATTCATTGGCCTGATGTGCTAGTTCTTCTTCATCTGGGAATACTGGACCAAATGCTACTGCGTTTTCCATAGCTCTTGCATAGGTACCTCCCCCTATAGTTATGGGTTTGCTGTCTTTATCTCCTGTTTCATCTCTATATACCTTCATCAATTTTTGAACTAAAAAATTATCTTCGGGTACATATAGTGGTTTCATCTCTCCCTCATCTTCAAGGAGTTCAATTCCTGTCCCCTCTAAGTTTTTTCTTATGCCATCATATACATCCTTGCTAGTAGACTTGATTGGATATCTGATATTTATAGATAATTTTATCTTTCCATCCTTCATTTCTATGACTCCAGGGTTAAAATCCAATTTCCCAGATACATCATCTTCAAGTCCACATCCTATAGCTTCGCCATGATGTTTAAATGCTATCCTCTCATTGTAAATATTGATGAAATCACATATATCACATTTGCAATCTACTATTTCTCCCAAAAACTGCATTATATATGATATGGCATTTTTCCCTTTCCAAGGAGTAGAACCATGAGCTGAAACCCCTTTTGCCTTTATCTTTATACTATCTCCATCTTTTTCAATAGCCATTTGATATCCAGTTTTATTTTTAAATTCATTAAATTTCTCTTCTAGGGCTGAGAAATCTTTAACTGTGATCACTGCTTCGCAAAGATCTGGAACCATATTCACTGCGTTTCCACCTTTTATACTCTTTATAGATATATCTCCACAGCAAGAATCTTTTATCTCCTTTACAAGATCAAATGCTATAATCCCCTTTTCTCCATGAATAACGGGGAAGTTTGCATCTGGTGTAAAAGCCATATTTGGTGCCTTTTCATGTGCAAAATAATATTTCATAC
>JAKPAR010000146.1 GCA_029779375.1 Bacillota bacterium
TAGAAGTTTTAAAAGAAGAAGGAATAGATATTTCCAGTCATAGGGCAAAGAAGGTGAATAGGTCTTTGCTTGAAGAAGCAGATTTGATACTCACTATGTCTACATCTCACAAAGAAATTTTAAATTCTAAATATGATTTTGTCAAAGAAAAGGTATATACTCTAAAAGAATATGCCTATGGAGTAGAAGAAGATATAATAGATCCCTTTGGTGGAAGCAAAAGAATATATGAAAGCACCAAAGAAGAAATAAAAAAAGCATTGGAAATTATCGTCAAAAAGGAGGAGTAAAAAATGAAAATTGGTATAGGTTCAGATCATGGTGGATATGAGCTTAAGGAAGAAATAAAAAAGTATTTAGAAGAAAATGGGATAGAATATATTGACTATGGTACAAACTCTAAAGATTCTGTAGACTATCCTGAATATGGACAAAAAGTAGCTGAGGCTGTGAAAGGCGGAGAATGTGACAAGGGAATAGTTGTATGCGGAACTGGAATAGGAATATCCATATCAGCCAACAAAGTTCCTGGCATAAGATGTGCTTTATGTAGCGATACTTATTCAGCTAGAATGTCTATAGAACACAACAATGCAAATATGTTGGCTTTGGGAGGAAGAGTAGTAGGAAGGGATTTGGCCATTGAAATAGTTTCAACTTGGCTTAAAGCAAACTTTTTAGGTGGAAGACATGAAAGAAGAGTAAATAAAATTTCTGACATAGAAAGAAAGTATATGATATAATGTATAAGGTTTTTTTAATCTAATATGGAAGGAGTTTTAGATATGAGTAAAGTAGTAGTATTAGATCATCCATTGATAAAACACAAATTGACTTTTATAAGGGATAAAAACACTGGTTCAAAAGAATTTAGGGAATTGGTAAAAGAAGTTTCTATGCTAATGGCTTATGAAGTGACAAGAGATTTTCCATTGGAGGAAATTGAAATCGAAACTCCTATTTGCAAGACAAAATCCCAAGTGATTTCTGGGAAAAAAGTAGGATTGGTGCCAATACTAAGGGCAGGTCTTGGAATGGTAGATGGGATGCTCAATTTGATTCCAGCAGCAAAAGTGGGACATATTGGACTCTATAGGGATCCCGAGACATTTAAGCCTGTAGAATACTATTGCAAACTTCCTCAAGATATAGAGGAAAGGGATCTTATAGTTCTAGATCCAATGCTTGCTACAGGAGGTTCAGCTGTTGCAGCTATTCAGTTTTTAAAAGACAGAGGTGCAAAAAATATAAAACTTATGAATTTAATAGCAGCACCTGAAGGAATAGAAGCAGTGACTGCTGCTCATCCGGATGTAGACATTTATGTAGCCAGTGTAGATGAAAAGCTAAATGAACATGCTTACATAATTCCAGGCCTAGGGGATGCAGGAGATAGACTATTTGGGACTAAATAAAAGGTGGATTATCCACCTTTTATTTTAGAGAAATGTACATTGGAATATGTGGAAAAGAACTCTTATCAATGATATAATTATATTGAAAAAAGACAAAGATGCGACAGTAAGAACCGTCCCTGCTGTCGCAAAGTGTATAAAGGAGCGAAATATATCATGGAAAAATATTTATTGCCATTTTTCACGGCTACAGTTATTTCCTTAATAATGACTCCATTTGCAAAAAAAATTGCCTATAGAGTTGGAGCCATAGATGTACCAAAAGATAATAGAAGAGTTCACAAAAAACCTATACCACTGTTGGGAGGGCTAGCAATATACATTGCCACTATGGTTTCAATTCTTATTTTTTTGCCCATAGATAAGACTATGATTTCTATAGTAATAGGAGGCAGTATCATTGCTATTTCAGGAATAATAGATGATATAAAAGATTTAAGTCCTAAGATGAAATTATTTTTTCAAATTCTTGCTAGTATAGTTTTGATTTTGGGAGATGTAAAGATTGATTTTGTGACCAATCCATTTTCAAAAGGTAGTACTCTGCTATATTTAAAAGGTTTTTCTATACCAATCACAATATTTTGGATTGTAGGAATCACCAATACTATAAATTTAATTGATGGACTTGATGGATTGGCAGCAGGAGTTGCCATGATAGCTAGTTTGTCTTTACTTTTTGTAGCAAGTGGTTTTGGATATGGAACTGTAATGATCATGTCTATAATCATAGCTGGAGCATGTTTGGGATTTTTGCCTTACAATTTCAATCCAGCTAAAATATTTATGGGGGATACAGGTGCACTTTTCTTAGGGTATATGTTGTCGGTAGTTGCCATAGAGGGTGTGATGAAGAGTGTAGCTACTATAGCTATAGTAGTTCCAATCATAATACTGGGGCTACCAATATTTGACACGACTTTTGCTATATTTAGAAGACTTTTAAATGGAAGACCTATAATGGAAGCAGATAAAGGGCATCTCCATCACAAGATATTGCAAAGAGGATTCAATCAAAAACAGACAGTACTCATACTATATTTGATAAGTGCAGCTTTTGGAGTATCTGCAGTACTCATAGCTAAAGCTAATAGTAGGCAGGCTGTGATTATATCAGGAATTGTCATCATTTTGACTGTACTCTTTGCTAGAAGACTTGGACTTGTAGAAAAGAAAGACCAAGGAGATGATGAAAATAGAGAATAGGGGTGGAAAGATGAAAGTTATGACTGTATTTGGCACCAGACCAGAAGCTATAAAGATGGCGCCAATTG
Organism: Bacillota bacterium; assembly: GCA_029779375.1. GTDB lineage: Bacteria > Bacillota > Clostridia > Tissierellales > Sporanaerobacteraceae > Sporanaerobacter. The sequence goes on from JAKPAR010000146.1 coordinate 2,690, forward strand.
TAAAAGCAATGGAAAAGGAAGAGAGAATAGAAAGTATCGTTTGTGTCACAGCTCAACACAGACAGATGCTTGATCAAGTGTTAAATATATTTGATATAAAACCTGATTTTGATTTAAACATATTTAAACCTGGACAAACTCTTACAGAGATAACTACAAAGGCTTTGGAAGGATTAGAAAAAGTGATTATAGAAAATAAACCAGATTTGCTTTTAGTCCAAGGAGATACTACAACGGTATTTGCAGGGGCCTTGGCTGCCTTTTATCAAAAGGTAAAAATTGGTCATGTAGAAGCAGGTTTAAGAAGTGGAAATCTATATTCTCCTTATCCAGAAGAGGCCAATAGGAAACTCACTGGAATACTTACAGATTTTCATTTTGCTCCAACAGAGAAAAGTAGGGAAAATCTTTTAAAAGAAGGATATCCAGATGAAAAAATATTTATAACGGGGAATACTGTCATAGATGCACTTTTCCATGTAGTAAAAGATGACTACATATTTAATGACGAACTACTAGATGGTATAGATTTTGAAAACAAAAAAGTAATTCTCATGACATCTCACAGAAGAGAAAATATAGGCAAACCTATGGAAAATATATTTACATCCATAAAAAGAATAGTAGAAGACTATGAAGATGTAGAAGTAGTATTTCCTATTCATTTAAATCCAAAAGTTAGGGACATTGCCTATAAAGTATTTGACAATCACCCAAGAATACATTTAGTAGAACCACTAGACTATGAACCATTTACCAATCTAATGGCCAAATCTTACTTAGTAGTCACAGATTCTGGTGGTCTTCAAGAAGAAGCTCCAAGTCTTGGAAAGCCAGTACTTGTAGTCAGAGAAGAAACAGAAAGGCCAGAGGGAATTTTGGCAGGAACTGCAAAACTTGTAGGAACAAATGAAGAAAAGATATATAGAGAGATCAATACACTACTAAATGTAAAGGAAGAATATCTTAAAATGGCCAACGCAGTCAATCCCTATGGAGATGGGAAAGCAGCAGAAAAAATAGTAGATATAATACTTCAAAAATTAGTTTAAAAAGCCAATACCTTTTAAAAAAATTTAAAAGGTATTGGCTTTTTTTATTAATGGGTGTATAATATTCTTAAGCAAGTTAAAAAAATAACGAAGTATGACAAAAAAATAACATTTATACATAAGGTGAATTCATCTAAAACATGGCATGGAATTTGCATTTAAAATAAGCACAGCATATATAATTTAAAAATAACAGCATTAAATTATTAACACAATCAATAAGTAAAATTTTAATAAAACAAGGAGGTTATATAAATGAGAGAAGTAGTTATTGCAAGTGCAGTTAGAACGCCTATAGGGACCTTTGGAGGAGCTTTTAAAAATGTCTCAGCAGTTAAGCTTGGAACTGTTGCAGCAAAGGAAGCTATAAAGAGAGCTGGTATAAATGCTGAACAAATTGACGAAGTAATTTTTGGAAATGTATTGCAGGCAGGGCTAGGACAAAATGTGGCTAGACAGGTATCAATACACGCTGGAATTCCTGTAGAAGTACCATCTTTTACAGTAAATAAAGTATGTGGTTCTGGTCTTAAAACTGTAGCATTAGCTGCTCAAGCTATAAGGGCTGGTGAAGCAGATATCATCCTTGCAGGTGGAACAGAAAACATGAGTATGGCACCATATGTATTGGAAAGCAATAGATGGGGCCAAAGAATGGGCGACTCAAAATTGGTAGACTATATGATTCATGATGGACTTTGGGACATTTTCAATGATTATCATATGGGAATCACTGCCGAAAATGTGGCAGAGAAATGGAATATTAGTAGAGAAGAGCAAGATGCCTTTGCACTTCAAAGCCAAAATAGAGCAGAAAAGGCTATTAAAGAAGGAAGATTTAAAGATGAAATAGTACCAGTTGAAATTCCACAGAGAAAAGGAGATCCAATAGTAGTAGATACTGACGAGCATCCAAGATTTGGAACTACAGCTGAAGCTTTGGCCAAATTAAGACCAGCATTTAAAAAAGATGGAACTGTAACTGCTGGAAATGCGTCAGGAATAAATGATGGTGCTGCAGCATTAATAATAATGTCAAAAGAAAAAGCAGATGAGTTGGGAATAAAACCTCTTGCAACTATAATTTCTTATGCTTCAGCAGGAGTAGACCCATCTGTTATGGGTACAGGACCTATACCAGCTTCAAGAAAAGCATTGGAAAAAGCAGAACTTACAATTGAAGATGTAGATTTGGTAGAAGCAAACGAAGCTTTTGCTGCCCAATCTTTGGCAGTAGTTAAGGATTTAAATTTAAATCCAGAAAAAACAAATGTAAATGGTGGCGCAATAGCTTTAGGTCATCCAATAGGAGCTTCTGGAGCTAGAATACTTGTTACATTGTTATATGAAATGGATAAAAGAGATGCTAAAAATGGTCTAGCTACTTTATGTATAGGTGGCGGTCAAGGTATAGCTCTTGTAGTTAGAAGATAATTTGGACTATTATATAGAATTCAGAAAAAAGATAACATTGAAAAAATATTAACAAGTGATATAATAGTAGTTGTGGTTCAAAGAATTAATCGGAGGTGTATGCTATGAACAAGGTAGTATCTATTGAAGAAGCCATAAGTCACATTGAAGATGGTATGACTATTGCTATCGGTGGCTTTTTGGGCTGCGGAACTCCTCACAAGCTAGTAGATGCACTAGTTGAAAAGGGAGTTAAAAATTTAACACTTATTTGTAACGATACTGGATTTGTTGATATAGGTTCAGGAAAGCTTGTAGTGAACAAACAAATCAAAACATTATATGCTTCTCATATAGGAACAAACAAAGAAACTGGAAGACAGATGAATGAAGGCGAAATGGAAGTTCATCTAATTCCACAAGGTACTTTAGCTGAAAGATTGAGAGCAGCAGGAGCAGGCCTTGGCGGATTTTTGACACCAACAGGTGTTGGAACTGTAATAGAAGAAGGCAAGCAAAAGATGGAGATAGATGGCAAGGAATATCTTTTGGAATTGCCACTAAAGGCTGATGTTGCACTAATCTTTGGGCATAAAGTTGATAAAAAAGGAAATATAGTTTACAGAGGAGCTACTAGAAACTTCAATACTGTAATGGCTACAGCAGCTGATTTGGTTATAGTTGAAGCTGAAAATTTGGTAGAAGTAGGAGAAATAGATCCAAATGATGTTGTGACTCCAGGAATATTTGTTGATTACATTGTTGGAGGTGACAAATAATGGATAAAAATGAAATGAAGAATTTTATAGCTAAAAGAGTTGCTAAAGAACTTAAAGACGGTGATGTTGTCAATTTAGGCATTGGCCTTCCAACACTAGTCGCAAATTATGTGCCAGAAGGAATGGATGTTACTTTTCAATCAGAAAACGGTTTTTTAGGATTGGGACCAGCTCCTGAAGAAGGAAAAGAAGATAAAGATATTGTCAATGCTGGTGGGCAATATGTAACTATAAAAGAAGGTGGAGTATTTTTCGATAGTGCTACATCTTTTGGAATCATAAGAGGTGGGCATGTTGATGCTACAGTTCTTGGAGCATTACAAGTAGACCAAGAGGGAAATCTTGCAAACTGGATGATCCCTGGGAAAATGGTTCCAGGAATGGGTGGAGCTATGGATTTAGTAGTAGGAGCTAAAAAAGTTATTGTAGCTATGGAACATACTGTTAAGGGAAACCCAAAAATACTTAAGAAGTGTACACTTCCATTGACAGCTGCAAAAGAAGTAGATTTGATCATAACTGAAATGGGAGTTATGGAAGTTACAGATAAGGGACTAGTATTGACTGAAATAAATAAAGAATTTACAGTAGATGATGTAAAAGCTGCTACAGAAGCAGATTTGATTATTTCAGAAGATTTAAAAGAAATGGAAGTATAGATAGAACTTCTACAAATTATGAATATTAAAAAGTAGCATCTAGTACTACTAGATGCTACTTAAATTCGACATGGCAATGGATATATAAGTAAATTGAGCCAATATAAGTAAAAACAAAAAAGCCTTTTAAAACCTATTTGGAAAGTTTTATATGGTTTTTGATAAAAATCAAAACTTTCCTATGGGCTATAAAAATATAACAACAAAAGGAGGTTTTTTCATGTTTAAAAAATTTACTAATGGCTGTGTTGCTTTAGTACAAAAATACCTGCCAGATGCATTTATTTTTGCAATTTTCTTGACTATTTTGACACTGGTATTAGGAATGATCTTTACTCATCAAGGCCCAGTAGCAATGCTTGTTCACTGGGGAGAAGGATTTTGGAGTTTGCTTTCATTTGCTATGCAAATGGCATTGGTATTGGTTACAGGGCACACTTTAGCTAGTTCTCCACCAGTTAAGAAGGGACTTAAAAAATTGGCAAGTTTTACAAAGACTCCAACTCAAGCCATATTTGCAGTATCTTTGGTTTCAGCTTTGGCTTGTTGGTTAAACTGGGGATTTGGGCTTGTAATAGGTGCTTTATATGCTATGGAATTGGCAAGACAAGTTAGAGATGTAGACTATAGACTTTTAATTGCCAGTGCTTATTCAGGATTCCTTGTATGGCATGGTGGAATCTCAGGTTCAATTCCACTTACTATAGCATCTTCTACATCAGATTTAGCTGGGATGACTGCTGGGGCTTTAACTGAAACCGTTGCTACAACTCAAACTATATTTGCACCATTCAATTTATTTATATCTTTTGGAATAATACTTACATTGCCACTTATAAACAAAGCTATGCATCCAGAACCAGGGAAAGTTGTAAGAATCAATCCATCATTGCTAGAAAGTCAAAGTAAGGAAGAAGAAGCTGCTAGTGTAGAACTAAATGAAACACCTGCAGATAGACTTGAAAATAGCAAGATTATAGCTTATATCACAGGGATATTTGGAATTGTATATATTGTGTATTATTTTGCAACTAAGGGATTTGACTTAAATTTAAATATACTTAATTTTATATTCTTGACATTGGGAATTATATTCCATAAAACTCCTAGAAGATTTATAAAGGCTGTTGATGAAGCGGTAAAGGGTTGTTCTGGAATAATACTTCAATTTCCATTCTATGCAGGAATCATGGGAATGATGACAGGATTAAGTCCAGATGGGATTTGTCTTGCAGGAGTTATTTCAAACTGGTTTGTAAATATATCTACTGCAAAATCATTTCCAGTGTACACATTCTTGAGTGCTGGAATCATAAATTTCTTTGTTCCATCTGGTGGTGGACAATGGGCTGTTCAAGCTCCTATTATGATGCCAGCTGGGAAAGCTCTTGGAGTACCAGCTGCTAAAACTGCTATGGCTATTGCGTGGGGAGATGCTTGGACAAATATGATTCAACCATTTTGGGCTCTTCCAGCATTAGGTATTGCAGGACTTGGAGCAAGAGACATCATGGGATTTTGTTTGATTGATCTCATTTTGTCTGGAATCATAATTATCTTGGGATTTTTGTTATTTTAATTGAAAACAATTTTAAATTGGAAAAGACAGCTAGGGCTGTCTTTTTTTTTGCGTGCAATTGTAGAAATTAGAATATATATGAATTATAATATAATGTATATAGCAAAATAAGTTTTAATGATAATTTTATACGATAAATTGCTAAATTAGTTTGAAAATTGTTGTCTATTGGTATATATTATTTTATATGAACAAAAATATTTTTGGAGTGTTTATTTTGAAGAATGATGAAAAAAAGGAAATAGCTAAAAATTTAAGTCTCATAACTCAAGTAGGCCTATCTATAGTTGTTCCTATAATATTGGGAGTATACTTGGGTGGATGGTTGGATAAAGTATTCAAAAAAGATATGTTATTTTCCATTATTTTTATTATTTTAGGAGCAATGGCAGGATTTATGAATTTGTTTAATCTTGCTGATGACAAGAAAGATAAGAGGAAGTGAAAAATGTTTCAAGACAAAGTCATTTCTGGAATCATAAAGAAGGCTATAGCACTAAGCCTCATAATCATAGGAATATTGGCTATATTTTTGAAAGAACCAAAACCTTATATATTGGGTATGATCTTTGGTTCAAGTATAAATATTTTAAGTTTTATACTTATGGGGAAAACTACGAAAAAAGCTGTTCTGATGAAACCCTCTAAAGCTTACAGTTACACTCTGGGAAATTATTTTATTAGATATGCTATTTATTTTGTAGTACTATTTGTGGCAGCAAAGGCCAATTATATAAATTTTTTGACTACGGTATTAGGATTTTTTATTATAAAAATAGTTATACTTTCTAATGCTATATGTGATAGTTTAAAGAATAGTATTAAATAACTAAAAGAAGGGAGGGATAAGCTTTTGAAAATAGAGATATATATGAAATTGTTTGGCAAGGAAATTTTTGTGCCAGATACTATTGTGAATACCTTTATTGTAGGAATTTTACTTACTATATTTGCTATAGCGGCAAACATAAAGTTTAAAAATGCTGATAAAACCAAAGGCCCAGAGGGATTTCAAAATTTTGTAGAGGTAGTTGTCGAATTGGTTTCAGGTCTTACTCGCATGATTATGGGAGAAGAAATGTTTTATTTTATGCCTTATATAGGTACATTGGTACTATATTTGCTAGTTGCCAATTTGTTTGGTCTTTTAGGTTTTACACCTCCTACATCAGATTATAGTGTGACTTTTACATTGGCCCTTATGACTTTTAGTTTAGTTGAATTTTATAGGGCAAAGACTAAGGGATTTGTAGGATTTTTTAAGAGTTTTACAGAACCACTACCATTACTTACTCCACTAAATGTTATAGATGAATTTGCCAATCCAATATCACTTTCTTTCCGTTTGTTTGGTAATGTTTTGAGTGGAGTTATAATCATGAGTTTAGTATATAATGCACTTGGGTATTTTGCACCAATTGTTACACCTTTCATGCATGCATATTTTGATGTATTTTCAGGAGTTTTACAGACTTTTATATTTGCAATGCTCACTATGATTTTTATTACAAATGTTGTAGATTAAAATGCTTTTAATTAATTTAAATATGAAAAAGAAGATAATAGAAGGAGGAAATGATAATGATGCAAGGAATAACTAGTGAAGCTTTTATATTGGGGTGTTCAGCTATAGGTGCAGGGCTTGCTATGATAGCAGGTATTGGACCTGGAATTGGTCAAGGAAATGCTGCTGGAAAGGCTGCAGAAGCAGTAGGAAGACAACCAGAAGCAGCAAATGAGATTACGAGAACACTTTTATTAGGAGATGCAGTTGCGGAGACAACTGGTATTTATGGTTTAGTTATTGCTATAATACTATTGTTTGTAAGACCACTTTTAACTGCATATTTGAATCTTTAATTGAGATGGGGGAACCCATCTCTTAGAATCACCTCAAAAGAAGGAGGTTTAGTTTATGGATTTTGATGTAAGAGTTATACCACAGTTATCTTCACTTATATTGCAACTGATTTCCACACTAATTTTGTTTCTTATTTTGAGACATTTTCTATATAAACCTGTTTCTAAATTTATGAATGACAGAAAAGAAGGAATTCAAAAGGATATAGATGATGCCAAAGCTCTAAAAAATGAAGCTATAGAATTGAAGAGTGAATATGAGCTTAAGATAAATGAAGCTAAAGCTGAAGGTCAGAAGATAATAGAAGGCTCTAGAAAACGTGGGGAAGAGATAAAAGAAGATATTGTGAGGGAAGCAAGAGTTGAAGCAAATAGCATCATGGAAAAAGCAAGAGTTGAAATAGAGAGAGAAAAAGAAAAAGCTCTAGAGGAAATAAAACTTCAAGCAGGAGAAATGGCAATTTTGATAGCTTCTAAAGTCATTGACAAAAATCTTGATATGAACTTGCAAAAAGATATGATTGACAAGTTTGTAGACGAGGTAGGGGTGGACAAATGGCAAAATTAGTCAGCAAAAGATATGCTTTGGCTTTGTTTGAGACTGGTTTAGAATTAGATAAAGTGGATCAGTTTAAAGAAGAAATAAATGCTGTGTCTAATGTGTTGATGGAAGAAAATGATTTTAAAAAAGTGTTAAATCATCCCAAGGTATCTAAGGATGAAAAAAAAGAAATTTTAAATCATGTATTTGGAGGAAAGGTTTCTGAGGAAATATTAAATTTTCTCTATGTGATAGTTGATAAGAGAAGAGAAATGTATATTGAAGAAATAAGTGAGTACTTTGATTTTCTTTACAATGAAGAAAAAAATATTGCCTTAGCTACAGTGGTGACGGCTATTCCAATGGATGAGGGTACTCAAAATAGACTTAAAGAAAAACTTTCCAAGGAATTAAATAAAAACATAGTACTTAAAAATACTGTTGACGAGAGCATCATAGGAGGAGCAATTTTAAAGATCGACAACAAGATAATAGATGGGACTGTGAAAGGACAACTAGAGTCTATTGAAAAGGATTTGAAAGGTATGAGAGTATAAAGGAAGTAGAGGTGATAATCTAATGGAACTAAGGCCAGAAGAAATAAGTTCAGTCATTAAGGAACAGATAAAAAGATATGAAAAAAAGCTTAATATGGTAGATATAGGAACTGTCATCCAAGTAGGAGATGGAATAGCTAGAATTCATGGTCTTGAAGGATGCATGGCTGGTGAACTTATAGAATTTCCTGGAGAAGTTTATGGAATGGCTCTGAATTTAGAGGAAGACAATGTAGGGTGTGTACTTTTAGGTTCAGATAGAGACATAAAAGAAGGCGATACTGTAAAGAGAACAGGAAGAATAGTAGAGGTTCCTGTTGGAGATGTAATGATAGGCAGAGTAGTAAATGCACTTGGGCAGCCTATAGATGGGAAAGGCCCTATAAATGCTAAGGAATTTAGACCTATTGAAAAGATAGCTCCAGGGGTTATTACGAGAAAAAGCGTAAATCAACCACTACAGACTGGTATAAAGGCTATTGACTCAATGTTTCCTATAGGGAGAGGACAGAGAGAGCTTATCATAGGAGATAGACAAACTGGAAAGACAGCTTTGGCTATAGATACTATTTTAAATCAAAAGAATGAAGATGTAATATGTATTTATGTAGCTATAGGTCAAAAGAGAAGTACAGTAGCTCAAATAGTTGATGTATTGGAAAAAAATGGAGCTATGGACTATACTATTGTAGTTTCAGCAACAGCAAGTGAACTTGCTCCACTTCAATACATAGCACCTTATTCAGGTGTGACTATGGGAGAGGAATTTATGGCACAGGGAAAGGATGTACTTATTGTATATGATGACCTTTCTAAACATGCTATTGCATATAGAGCAATGTCTTTGCTTCTTCGTAGACCACCAGGACGTGAAGCTTTCCCTGGGGATGTATTTTATCTACACTCAAGGCTTCTTGAAAGGTCTGCAAAGTTGGATGAAAAATATGGCGGAGGTTCTATCACAGCACTACCTATTATTGAAACTTTAGCTGGAGATATATCTGCATATATTCCAACCAATGTTATTTCTATAACTGATGGGCAGATATTTTTGGAGACAGATTTGTTCTTCTCAGGTCAGAGACCAGCTATAAATACTGGACTTTCTGTATCTAGAGTTGGTGGTGCCGCTCAGATAAAAGCTATGAAGAAAGTTGCAGGGAAGCTTAAACTTGAATTGGCTCAATATAGAGAATTGGCTGCTTTTGCTCAATTTGGTTCAGAGCTTGACAAGGATACTAAGGAAAGACTTCATCAAGGTGAAAGAATGATGGAAATCCTTAAACAACCTCAATATAGTCCTATGAAGGTTGAAGATCAAGTTGTCATACTTTATGCAGTCATAAATAGGCATTTAACTGATATACCTGTGGAAAAAGTAGGTCAATTTGAAAAAGAATTTTTGAATTTTGTAAATAACAATTATCCAGAGATAATTGAAAGTATAAGGACAGAAAAAGATATAACAAGTGAAACTGAAGAAAAATTGAAGGATGCTATTGTAGAATTTAAGAAAAATTTTAATTAAGTTCCCTTAAGAGCAGGGGGTGAAAATTTGGCTGAATCAACAAGAGATATAAAGAGACGTATTAGAGGAATTCGAAATACTAGACAAATAACTAAAGCTATGGAGCTGGTTTCTTCTGCAAAACTTAGGAAGGCAAGGGAAAAACTAGAGACTACAAGACCATATTTTGATACAGTATATGAGAGTATTCAAGAGATACTTTCTGCTACTGGAGATATATCCCATCCTTTCTTGGAGGTAAGGGAAGTGAAAAAATCCCTTTATATAGTAGTGACTGCTGATAGAGGATTGGCAGGAGGATACAATTCAAATATCTTAAGGCTTGTGGAAAGTGAGATAAGAGATAAAAAGGAAGATACCTTGCTAGTAGTTGTTGGATATAAGGGAAGAGATTATTTTAAGAGAAGAGGATACAATGTAGTTGGTGAATTTGTAGGCATAACCGAAGAACCTTTTTTCAGTGATGCCCAAGAAATTGGAAGGCTTGTCATGGAACTATATGAGAAAAAGGAAATAGATGAAGTGAAACTTGCCTATACAAAATTTATAACTACAATTTCTCAACAGGCTAATATCATAAAACTTCTCCCTAGTGATATTAAAGGGGAAGAAGGCGGGAAAATATCTGTAGTGGAATATGAGCCTTCTCCAGAAGAAGTACTAGACTACCTTATTCCAAAATATATTGAGAGCACTATTTATGGTGCCCTCATGGAATCTTCTTGTAGTGAACAGGGTGCAAGAAGAACTGCTATGGAATCAGCTACGGACAATGCAGAAGAGATGATTGATGATTTGACTGTTAGTTTCAATAGAGCACGTCAGGCTGCTATAACTAGTGAATTGTCTGAAATTGTAGCAGGAGCAGAAGCTCTAAAGTAAGGTAGAAAGGAGTGTGGATATGGACAAAAATATAGGTAAGATAGTTCAAGTCATAGGGCCTATAGTGGATATAAGATTTGATGAAGAAAATTTACCCAATCTTTTAAATGCCATAGAGATAGATAATCATGGAGAAAGATTGGTAGTAGAGGTTGCACAACATACAGGAGACAATACTGTAAGATGTATAGCTATGGGTTCTACTGATGGACTTGTAAGAGGAATGGAAGCAGTGGATACAGGCGAATCTGTAAAGGTTCCAGTAGGTAAAGAAACTTTGGGAAGACTATTTAATGTATTGGGTGAGCCTATAGATGAAAAGGGGCCTGTCAATGCAAAACAATTTGCTCCAATTCATAGACCAGCTCCATCTTTTGAAGAACAAGAAACTTCAAAAGAAATTTTTGAAACGGGAATCAAAGTAGTAGACCTTATTGCTCCTTATTCAAGAGGTGGAAAGATAGGCCTATTTGGTGGTGCTGGAGTAGGAAAAACAGTTCTTATCATGGAGCTTATAAACAATATAGCTAAGCAACATGGAGGACTTTCTGTATTTGCAGGAGTAGGAGAGAGAACTAGAGAAGGAAATGATCTATATTATGAAATGATTGAATCTGGTGTTATAGATAAGACTACACTAGTATTTGGTCAGATGAATGAGCCACCAGGATCAAGAATGAGAGTTGGGCTTACAGGCCTTACAATGGCAGAATATTTTAGAGATCAAGAAGGTCAAGACGTACTTTTGTTTATAGACAATATATTTAGATTTACTCAAGCTGGTTCAGAAGTATCAGCACTACTTGGGAGAATGCCTAGTGCTGTAGGTTATCAACCAACACTTGCTACTGAAATGGGCCAATTGCAAGAGAGAATTACTTCTACAAAAAAGGGTTCTATCACATCGGTTCAAGCTATATATGTACCAGCTGATGACTTGACTGACCCAGCACCAGCTACAACTTTTGCTCACTTGGATGCAACTACAGTTTTATCTCGTCAAATTGCTGAATTGGGTATTTATCCTGCAGTAGATCCATTAGACTCTACTTCAAGAATACTAGACCCAGCAGTAGTGGGAGATGAACACTATGAAGTTGCCCGTGGGGTACAGGAAGTTCTTCAAAGGTATAAGGATCTTCAAGATATCATTGCTATACTTGGAATTGATGAACTTTCAGAAGAAGATAAGCTTACAGTTGCTCGTGCTAGAAAGATTCAAAGATTTTTATCACAACCTTTCCATGTAGCTGAACAGTTTACAGGTATGGAAGGAAAATACGTTCCTATTAGGGAAACAGTAAGAGGATTTAAGGAAATTCTTGAAGGAAAACATGATGATTTGCCAGAACAAGCTTTCTTCATGGTGGGAACCATTGATGAAGTAGTAGAAAAAGCTAAGGAGATGGAGGAATAGTCATGGCTAATTTTCTTCTTGAAATTGTAACTCCTGATAGAATGTTTTTTTCTGGTGAAGTGGAAATGGTCATAACAAGAGGCGTAGAAGGAGATTTGGCAGTATTAAAAGGTAGAGCTCCTCTTGTGACTCCTCTTACAATTGGTAAAATAAAAATAAAGACAGAAGACGGAAAGGAAAGAATAGCTGCTGTATCTAATGGATATATTGAAGTTTCTAGTGAAAAAACTACAATCATTGCAGATTCAGCAGAATGGCCTGAAGAAATTGATATAGAAAGAGCTAAAAAGGCCAAAGAAAGAGCAGAAAAAAGATTAAAAGATAGACATGATGGAATAGATGTGGCTAGAGCTGAAATGGCTCTAAAGAGAGCTATAAATAGACTTGAAGTAGCCGATTTAGTCACTGTTGAAGATAGAAAAATAAGAGATTAATGTATAAAAAGTACCCTCTCATGGCAATACTCATATCATGAGGAGAGGGTACTTTTTAGTAAAAGTGTTTTGTCCCCCTTTACATTTTTACTGTTTACATAGTGCCTTTTCCTCAAAATAGAAAACACAAGGACTGTTTTGTGTTTTAATATATGAGGAGGAATAGGGATGAAAAAGGCATTATATTTTATTGTTATATGTGTTTTGATTTTATGTACAAGTTGTACTGTGGGAGATACTGGAAAAAACATGGTAGAGAGTCTTGAAGAAATAGGAGCAGATATAGTTGAAATGGATGTAAATTTTGGGGGGGTTATAGTTGATAAATTTTTAAGTGAAAGTGAAATGATTGAACTAGGTCAGAGTATAAAAGATGAAATGGGTATAGTTGGGGAAAAGGAAGAAGAAAACTTCTATGAAAAAAATTGTACCAAGGATTGTTATTCAGAAAGTGTGACAGTTGAAGATGGATTTATTCAATACAATTTATGGGGAAAAAATGAAAATGGTGAAGCAATAAGTATATTTGTCACATCTTATCGAAATGAGGAAAGTGGAAGTGGAGAAACCACTGTTTTTGTAGATGTGATAAAAACAGTGGAATATAGTAGAATTGATGAAATAATGGAGAAAAAAAGAGCAATATTTAAACAAAATGAAAACAAAGCAGAAATTACCACTTGCATTATAGGTAGCTTTAATGGAAAATTAAGTAGGAATGAGATGAATAAAAAAATTCAAATGACAATTAATAAAATAAATGGTAAAATAATAGAGGATTATGAAGATGAAAATTTAGTCAGTATTACTGCTTATACTCCACTTATAAATAATTATATCTATACAGGAAATAAAAAGATGAATTATAATGTAGCTATGAGGTATAATGAGTATGAAGACAAAACGTATATCTGGATTGGAACGCCTATTATTACCATAGGATATTAAAGAAAAAGATTAGGAGTGATTGTTTTGGGCAAAATTGTGGTGGAGAAGAGCCCTCCGTTGAAAGGAACAGTTAGGATTAGTGGGGCCAAAAATTCAGCACTACCAATTCTTGCGGCTTCTTTGTTGAGTACGGAAGATGTAGTTTTGGAAGATGTGCCAAATTTAAAAGATGTAGATGTTTTTTGTGAGGTATTGGCTTTGCTTGGAGCAGATGTAGAAAAATATGGCGGAGGAAAAATAAAGATAAATTCTGCCAATATGAATAGTTATGAAACACCCTATGAGTTGATGAGTAAGATGAGGGCCTCTTTTTTGGTCATGGGACCTCTTTTGACCCGTTTGGGAAAGGCAAAAACTTCTCTTCCTGGAGGTTGTGCTATAGGAACTCGCCCTATAGATTTGCATTTAAAGGGATTTAGAGCATTGGGAGCGGAAATTGATGTGGATCATGGATATGTTGGAGCTTTTGGAGATCATCTTAAAGGAGATAGGATTTATTTGGATTTTCCCAGTGTAGGGGCTACAGAAAATATCATGATGGCAGCTGTATTGGCAGAAGGAGAGACTATTATTGACAATGCGGCTATGGAGCCAGAAATAGTTGACTTGGCCAATTTTTTAAATAAGATGGGTGCAGATATAAGTGGAGCAGGAACTAGCAGTATTCGTATTCGTGGTGTAGAAAAGCTTAGAGGAGCAACTCATTCCATTATACCAGATAGGATTGAAGCTGGTACTTTTATGGTGGCTAGTGCTATTACTTGTGGAGATATCATTATTGAAAATGTGATCCCAAGTCACATAAAGCCAGCAATTGCAAAGCTTAGAGAAATTGGATGTGAAATTTGGGAAAATGGAGACAAGATAAGAGTTATAGGTACGGCTGATAGAAAGGCCGTAGATATAAAGACTCTTCCTTATCCAGGATTTCCTACGGATATGCAAGCTCAATTTATGAGTCTTATGAGTGTGACTGAAGGAACAAGTGTCATTATTGAGACTGTGTTTGAAAACAGATTTATGCATGTAGATGAACTTAAGAGAATGGGTGCAAATATAAAGATTGATGGCAGGTCTGCTATAGTTCAGGGAGTCAGTAGTTTGACTTCAGCCCCTGAAAAAGCTACAGATTTAAGAGCAGGAGCAGCTCTCATACTTGCAGGATTGGTGGCAGATGGAAAGACTACTATAGATAATATCTATCATATTGACAGAGGTTATGATGGCATTGAAAATAAGCTTTCTAAACTGGGAGCTAAAATTTATAGAATAGAATAATTAACATATCATCTTTTCCCATAGCATAGAATGTAATTAGATAACTTTGAGATGAAAAAGAGGGGGAAAAGATGAAAAAGTTTTGGATGTACTTGGGATTTATTTTGATAATCACTATTATTCTTCCTACGATTT